>CAYSMT010000089.1:0-8449 GCA_964432135.1 uncultured Acidobacteriota bacterium | reverse complement strand
TCCTGAGGCAGGATCTCCTCCCAGCGCGAGTCCGCGCGCCGAAAGAGGTGCTGGTGGTTGCCGACCCAGAGATCTCCGGACTGGGTTTCAAGCAACGATAAGACGAGTTGATCTTTGAGTGGGCAGTCCTCGATAGTAACGATTCGTCCCTCCACGACGCGCGCCAAGCCGCGGCCTGTGGCGACCAGAAGGCTCTCGTCATGGAGTAGCTGCATCGCTGTGATGCGATTGTCAGGAAGCCCGTCGGCGGTCGTCAGCGACGAAACCTTTCCGTTGGCAATGGACAAGATGCCGGAGTCCCCCGTGCCGGCCCACAGGCGTCCGGATGTGTCGAAGAGCATGCTCTGTACCTGCAGCCTGCCCGTCGTTTCGCTCGAGCTCTTGACCTCGAAAAGACCACGATCGAAGCGCAGCACGGAGGCGATGGTGCCAACCCAGAGGGCGCCGTCCGGTGCGACGGCCAGCGCCAATACGTTGTTGTCGGTCAGGCCTGCACCATTTTGAGAAGCAAAGTTGACGAAGCGGGCGCCATCGTAGCGGACCAGTCCTTCTTCGGTTCCAATCCAGAGATATCCATCCGGAGTCTGGGCAAGGGCTTGGACGCTGTTCTGTACGAGGCCGTCCTTGCCCTGCCAATAGTCGTGCTTGTATTGAGAGAGCGAGATCTCGCTGTCCAGAGGGAAAACGAAGGGCGTCACCGCTACCAGGAGCAGGCTCGTCAGGAACAGCATGTGGATCCTGATCGCCACCATGATTCCAGCTCTGCCCCCCGCGTCATCGGCCTATGACCGAGTACCCCACGCACTGACCGCAGCTTGTCAGAAGGGCTTTCATGCCCGAGCCGACGGAGCTGGAGAAAACTTAGCGTCCCGCCGAATCCCGTGCCAGCTCCCCGCTGTTGTGCTCTGCGCTCGCCCGCACGTTCCTCTCGGATGTTCCCGTCTGTTCGAACTCACCTGCGGTGTGGCCGCGACAGGAAGCGTCGTGAGGAGAAGAGCAGTCCATGGCCTCGAAATGCGAGAGTGTGGGGCGAAGTCGTGGGCGCCGGGTCTGCATTACTCGAATTCAATCTCATCTAGTAAGCCCGCTTCCCGCTAGACTGGACACGTCCAGAGACGATGGGAAGACGAGGAAGCTATCTGGCAGCTTGCCCGAGCTACCGGTGTGATGATTTGCGGGAGGTGCGATGAGAACATCGATGTCGTGGCGGCGCATGGCTGTCCTGGTACTGGGCGTCTTGGTGGTCGTCTGTGGCTTGTCGCGAGCTGACGAGGACTGGAACTTCGACCCGCCTCGGCGTAGCACTCAACTTCACTTCTGGCATCACTCCACGGGGGCGGCATGGTTGAACAACGGCCTGAGGGAGGCACTGCGGGGAGTCCATTGGGACGATGCCGGTACCGTGCGCCAGAGCTATCGGGTGAGTGATTACGGCTATGGAGGGCAGAACGACTACACCTACTACGTGCACTGGTACAAGCGCTTCCGGAGCGAGGTCGGCATCGAAGGTGCGGACGGACTGAACTACGTCTTCCACAAAGCGCAAACAGCCGAAAACCGCATTCCAGATAGCAACTTCATGCTGACCTGCTATGACTATTCGCGTCAGCGGGGCGAAACGATCGTGTCACCACAGCGTATCGAAATCATCATGTTCAAGCCTTGTTACCCGGGCTCTCAAGTCTACGCCTTCGATACCAAGTACGATGCGAACGGGAAGGTCACGGGCGGTACCCCGTGGTCGGATAGCCGTCATCGAAGCACGAACTTCGACTATCTCGACTCCGTAGAGGCGGTCGGTCAGGACTATACGGACGAGTTCTGGCCGGAAACCACGGGGGTCTCCCACAGTGGGGGCGCGTGGCGCTCGACTTCCAGCGGGGCTAGATCCTCGCTGGCTCAGATCAAGGTGGCCTATCGGGGCATGCTCAACATCTTCCGCGAGCGGCCCGAGGTGCTTTTCATCGCGGTCCAGGCGCCGCCGATGACCCGATTGAACGCGGACCAGAGAGCGGCGAACCGGGAGCTGGCGCGTTGGTTTCGAGAGGACTGGCTGCATGAGTTTGATCCCAACGGTACCGATAGCTTCGAGGACTACCGCGACAAGAACGGCCGGGTCAACGTCGTCAGCTTCGACTACTTCAATTCCCTGGCCTATACGGGTGATGACGCGCGTCTTGACGGGAAGTACTTCTGGTTTCCGGAGGGCGGGTCGTTTCCCGACGATTTCATGGACTGGCAAGCCCCTCACCGCTACGTCGAGCCGGGCTTAGGGAGCAATCGCCCATTAACTCCCGCCAACGCGTGGGACAATCAGGCCCGGAATCCGGATCGAGAGATCGCCGAGTCTCGTAAGCAGGGCTCTGACTCACATCCTTCTTCCCAGCAGCACTACCATGCGACCGATGTTTTTGTCGGTCTGCGCAGGAACCCCGACAGTCAGGGCTACCGCTCGTTCATCAACGCGATGACCAATCGTTGGCTCGACCGGGGTCTGGTTACGATCTCTGTTGCGAGGTCCGGCACGGATCGGGTCACGCTGAGCTGGGGTAGCGAGCCAGGAGCGCAGTACGAGATTCGGGGTGGATCCGACGCGCAACATTTGCCCCTGCTCGACACGATTCCTTCCGGTGGAACCACAACGAGCTGGGTCGATAGCCATGCGATCGGCCAGATCAAGTACTATCGCGTCAAGCGCCCCTGAGCGACTCGGTTGGCGGAAAGCGATGCCGGGCGAGAGCTTCGGGGGCCAATGGCCTCCGCCGCCATGGCGATCGTCGCGGGAGGAGCGTGCGTTCTCGACAGCGTCCCGGCGGAGACATATCTTTCGCCGCGGAGGCGCACATGGTTGGAGAAACCGCCGAACGGTCTCCCCATCCGCGATCCGTCATTCGCTACGCTTGGTTTTCTGCGGCAGCGTGGACCGGCGTGATCGTCGTGCTCGCGGGGGTTCTCGTATTTGACCTGCATCGCGAGACGCTCGAGCGCAGCGCGGAAAGGGCTCGCATTGTCCTCGCCACGGATGCGCTCTACCGTAGTTGGGTCGCGGGCCATGGGGGGGTGTATGTCAAGGAAGATGAAGGCACACCGCCGAATCCATACCTAGATTCGACGGTAAGTCAGATCGAGCTGCGGGACGGCCGCCACCTCGTCCTGATGAACCCGGCCTATATGACGCGGCAGATCGCCGAGCTTCGCGGGCGCACGGGGGGAGTGCAATCCCGTTTGGTCAGCCTCAACCCTCTCAATCCGAACAATGCGCCAGATCCTTGGGAGCGTGCCGCGTTAGAGTCATTTGTCGAGGGGCCGGGAAGTCAGGCCGTGGCGACGGTTGTCGAAAACGACGACGGCGCGAAAACCCTTCACATGTTGCGTCCGCTCTACACCGAAGAAGGCTGTTTGCAGTGTCACAGCGCGCAGGGATACAAGCTCGGCGAACTCCGCGGCGGGCTTGTGGTCATGATGCCGGTCACTCCTTTTTTCATCGCGGTCAGAGAGGCGCTCTCTGTCGAACTCGTCGTGCTCTTTCTCGTATGGTTGCTCGGTCTGGGGGCCCTGGTCCTGTTCGTCGGCCTTGTGCGTCGTCAAGGAGAGGAAAGAGAGCGCGCCGCGGAGCGCACGGCTATCAGTGAGCAGCGCCTTTCTCTCGCCTTGGAGGGTGGTGGAACGGGCTTATGGGATTGGAATATTCGCACAGGAGAAAGGACGGTCAACAAGCAATGGGCCCAGATGCTGGGCTACTCTCCTGAGGAGGTCGGCAAAGACCTCGATCGCTGGGAGGAGATGCTTCACCCGGAAGATAGCGCGAGGGTGCTTCAGGGTCTCGAGGATCACCTCGAAGGGGCGAGCTCGGAACATCGGCAGACCTATCGCTTGCGGCACAAGCAGGGCCACTGGGTCTGGATCCTTGATTCGGGAAAGATCGTTGAACGTGCTGAAGACGGGTCTCCTCTCCGCGCCACCGGCACTCATGTCGATGTAACCCAGATCAAGCTGATGGAGGAACGGCTTCGCGCCTACGGACAGCAGCGCCACGCCATCGCGCGGCTGGCGGAGCTGGCCCTCAAGGGAGCCGGGGACTCCGAGGTCTTTGATGCCGGGTGCCGAGAGCTCAGCGATGCCTTGGGGACGCCGCTGTGCGGCGTATGGGTGTTCGAAGAGGCCGGTGGTTCCCAGTTGCAAATGGTCGCCGGGTGTGGCTGGAAGGGTGAAATGGGCCCGCGGGCTGCCTTCCCATATGACCCGCGCCTTCCTCCTGGTTTGGCACTTGAGAGCCAGGAGACGCTCGTCATCGAGGATATTCGAGATGACGAGCGCATCGATAACTGCGCGTTGTTGGCTGAGCATGGTGTTGTGTCGGGCATCATCTCGGCCTGCGTGTATCAAGGACGCAGACTGGGTGCGATCGGTTGTTTCACGACGACGCAGCGCACCTTCTCTCGCGAGGAAATGCACTTCCTCGAAGCCGTGGCGCGGATGTTGACCCTCGCGGTGACGGGCTCTCGCATCCGGCGAGAGAACGAGCGCCTTGCGCGCACTCTCGCGCAGGCCCACGACGTCATCGTGATCTCCGATCGAGAAGGGAGGCTCGTTTATGTGAATCCGGCGTTCGAAAGGCTCACCGGGTACACATCGGAAGAGGTTCTTGGGCAGAATTCGAGGTTCCTCAAGAGCGGTCAGAACGACCCGGGAATTTATCGCGAGATGTGGGATGTTCTCGTCACCGGAGGCACTTGGCGAGGAACACTCATCAATCGGCGCAAGGACGGGACCATCTATCACGAGCGGGCGACGATCAATCCGCTGTATGAAGGTGGCCATGAGATTACGGGATTCTTCAAGGTGGGTCGAGATGTCAGCCGCGAGATCGAGATGGAAAATCAGCTGCGCCAGGCTCAGAAGCTCGAGTCGATCGGGCAGCTCGCTGCAGGCATCGCGCACGAGATCAACACGCCCACCCAATATGTTTCGGACAACACGCGTTTTCTTGACGATGCCTTCAATGACGTGACGACCTTGCTGCAGACCCTCGAAGAGGAGTGCGGTGACGACGCGAATGGATCCCTTCCTGAACGGATGGCGCGGGTCCGTCGGGCGCTGGAGGAGGCCGATGTTGAGTATTTATTGGAGGAAGTTCCCAAAGCGATCAACCAGTCTCTCGAGGGCCTTGCGCGCGTGAGCAAGATTGTCTTGGCCATGAAAGAGTTTTCTCATCCTGGCAGCGATGACAAGCAGGCTGTGGACCTTAACAAGGCGATCGAGAACACGGTGACCGTCGCTCGTAGCGAGTGGAAGTACGTGGCAGAGATGAAGCTCGATCTCGATCCGAAGCTTCCCTTGGTGGATTGCTATGCGGGGGAGCTCAATCAGGTCGTGCTCAATATGGTGATTAACGCGGCCCATGCGATTGGTGATCGGATCGGAAAAGGCAGCGATCAAATGGGTCAGATCACGATACGAACCCGCCAGGAAGATGATCAAGCTGTGATCGAGATCGGCGATACCGGTTGTGGCATTCCCCCCGAGCATCTGGATCAAGTCTTCGAACCGTTTTTCACAACGAAAGAAGTAGGTCGAGGGACCGGCCAGGGGCTTGCGATCGCCCATAACGTGATCGTGAACAAACACGGCGGCCGTGTTGACTTGCGCAGTCAGGTTGGCGAGGGAACGACCTTCATCATTCGCCTGCCAGTGAAAGCCGTGGTCAAGAGTCCCGTCGTGAGCTGAGAATCCGCACGCCGGGTCTCGGGATTCGCACGGCGTTCGCTTCAGAGTCGAGGGTGCATCAGTCGCTCACGGGAACCGTCTCGCGGGCATCGATCACGAGAGCTCCCTCGTCGTCCTCGTGCACCTCTGTGATCCCGGGGTTTTCTTGCTCCATCTGCTGGAGAAGCGTGGTCTTCACCGTGATCTCGCGTCGAAGTCCTTCGTTCTCTCGAGCCAGTTCTTTTTGCGCAAGAGCCTGACGGATCGTAACCAGAAGATCTGTCTCATCGCAGGGCTTGAGGAAGAAACGATAAATCTGTCCCCCGTTGATCGCGCGAATTGCGGCATCGAGAGTCGCTTGGCCCGAGAGAATCATGCGGATGACATCCGGTTGCCTCCGGGCAACGAGGGCCACAAGCTCACTTCCCGCCATGCCCGGCATCTTTTCGTCGGTGACAAGCACGTCGACGCTCTCTTCGCTTAGCAGCGCCAGGGCCTGCTTTCCTGAATGGGCTTCGAGCACGTGGTAGCCCTCTTTGTGGAGCCGGCGCCGGAGCGCCGCCGTCAGGTTGGGATCGTCATCGACCAACAGAACCGTACTCTTCATCATGCTCATCCTCTATCTCCGACAAGGGCACCTTGCTCACTCACCGTCGTCGGTACGCGAACGCGAATCGGCTGTTTGATGCCTATTCCCTGGTCGAAGTTGAGCAAACGAATCGCCAGGGGGCGCGTGACCTCCTGTCCACGGCTCACGAGGAGCACGCCGTTTTCGGCGGCGACCTCCTCGTCGAAGATCATTCCAGGGA
Organism: uncultured Acidobacteriota bacterium; assembly: GCA_964432135.1. Classification (GTDB taxonomy): domain Bacteria; phylum Acidobacteriota; class Polarisedimenticolia; order J045; family J045; genus JANTFM01. The sequence continues at coordinate 1,934 of CAYSMT010000089.1, read as the reverse complement.
TCAAGTCCTTGATGCTCACCGCCCTTACGCAGCCTTCTTGAGACTCTTCGCCTTCGAAGCGTTCGAGCAAGGCGAGCTGGGTCTTATCGAAGGAGGGCTTCCAGTCACGCATCGTGGTGATGATCTCGCCTCCGGACAGACCTCGACCAGCAAGCTCGTCATAGACGCCAGCCAAGCGGATCAGCTCACCGCCCAGTACGATCCGTGGGTTGTCCTCTTCGCCCGCGGCATCTCCGCCATCATTCTGGCGGCGGATCATACGCGCTACGCCCTCCAAGCGAGGAATTCCTTGCAGGAGGGAGGCCCCGGCCTGCGCATGATTGAGGAACATCTCCCGATCACTGTCGCTGATGGCTTGGCCTGCAAGGACTCGCTGCAAGGTGTCGGGCGGCAAGGTCGCGCAGCCAACTTGGGAGAGCATGCCGGCGACCTCGAACTCCCACGGGTTGTCGAGCTCGAGCCCTCGCACCAGATGGGCGACACAGCGTTTGATGCGGCTCGCCCGGGAGAAGGCGACGGGGTTGACCATGCCGATGATGTCGACGAGGGCGCGGATGCTGCCCGCGAGGGTCTCCTCCAGGATCTGGCGTTCGGCGGTAATGAGGCGGTACTGCTCCAGACCGTCATCTAGGGCTGCAAAGAGATCCTTGCGCATCAGTGGCTTGTTGAGGTAGCGAAAGACCTTCGACTGGTTGATCGCGCCGACCACGCCGGTCATGTCCGCCTGTCCTGTGAGCATCATGCGCACGGTATCAGGGCTGGTCTCACGCACGCGCTCGAGAAACTCTACGCCGGTCATCTCTGGCATGCGGTAGTCGGAGACGACGACGGCGAAGGGCCCCTCCTCCCTTATGAGGCGGAGGCCCGCGGCTCCTCCGTCCGCGGTGGCCACGTCGTACTTCCGGCGGAGTGTGCGGCGAAGGCCCTCGAGCAGGTTGACCTCGTCGTCGACAAAGAGAATCCGTGCCATGTCAGCTTCCCACCTCTGTCTTGGACTTCGATGCGCATTCCTCCGCCCAGGTCAACGCCCGGGCGCTCAGCCCGAGGCGGTCGAGGTAGCGCAGATCTAATCCGCTGCCCTCAGCCTGGTGGGGGTGCTCCTCGTTCGCCCGCGTCGCCTTCTGGGATTTTTCTCCTCGCCGCGCGAGGAGGGGGGTCTTGGCCGAGCACAGCTCCTTGGCGGCGCCGCGAAGCAGAGCATTGGCTGCATGAACCGCCGTTATGGGACGAAATCCGGGGGTCTGGCAATCCGATGGTCTATGGTGGTAGGCGATGGCCTCCACAACAGAGTTGGGAAGCCCCCACACGCTCATCAGGTAGGCACCCACGGCGCCGTGGCAGGCATGAAAGCCCTCTCTTTCGGCTGCCACGAGTGAGTGTTGTCCTCGTTGCGCCGCGTCGACGACGGCTGCGTAGCGCTCAGGGTCGTTCTTGGCCAGGACGATCTTGCCCACGTCGTGCAGCAGACCCGCCGTAAAGGCATCGTCTCGAGCCATATTGTCGCCGCCTTCGATTTCAACGATCCTCCGGGCGAGGGCCGCGACGTCGGAGCTGTGGGTCCACAGCTCGCTCAGGCCGAACTGCGAGAGTAGCTCGCTATCCGCCTCGCGGAAGACCTCGTGGCCGAGGACCAGGGAGCTCAGTGCGTTGATGCCGAGATAGCTCACGGCTCTTTCCGCGCTTGTGATCGTTTGTCGCAAGCCGAAGTAAGCCGAGTTGACCAGGCGCAGCACTTGCGCGGTCATCCCGACGTCCTCGCCGACAATCTCTCCGAGACGGGAGAGGGAGGATTCGTCGGTCTGCAGCTCCTCCACGATCTTCGCGAAAAGACGCGGCACGCTGGGGAGGTGGTCCAGCCCGCCGATGACGGCGCGCAGATTCTCGTCCTCGAGCAGCTCTCGCAGGGCCAGGGCGCTGGTGATCGTTCCCCGCAG
>CAYSMT010000088.1:0-8526 GCA_964432135.1 uncultured Acidobacteriota bacterium | reverse complement strand
GCTCTGCAGAGAGAATTGATCTTTCGCACCGCGACGCGCGTCCGATGATGCGCGCACTAATCGTGCTCGCGGCAACGGCGTGTGTCTTCCTCGCGTTGGCGCGACCCCAGTGGGGTGACGCCGAGGAGGAGCTCCACGCCAAGGGACTCGATGTCGTCCTCGCTCTTGATCTGTCTCGTTCGATGCTCGCGGAGGACCTGGCCCCGAGTCGCCTGACCGTTGCTCGTGCCATCGCACGCCAACTCGGGCGACGATTGCCCTCCGATCGAGTCGGTCTCGTCGGCTTCGCGGGAAGCGCGGGGGCGTTGTGTCCCTTGACTCTCGACCGGGGGTCGCTCGAGCTCTACCTCGATGCTGCCGACCCTTCGATCTTTCCCGATCAGGGGACGCATCTCGGGGCTGCGATCGCCACCGCCTCGGAACTCTTCGCACGACGCGAAGCGACTCGCAAGGTACTCATCCTGCTTTCAGACGGCGAGGATCAGGACTCCGGTGCCATGGCCGCGGCAGCCCGGGCGCGAGAGAGCCAGATTCGGATCTATGCCATCGGGATCGGAACACTCGCCGGGGCTCCCATTCCGCTGCGGAACGACGCAGGCGTCGTGAGTGGCTACCTCAAGGACAAGGAAGGTCACGTGGTCACGAGCCGCCTCGCGGAGTCCTCGCTGGCCGAGCTTGCGGAGGCGAGCGGCGGCGCCTATGTCCGCGCCACCGGCTTCGGGCAGGGACTAGAGAGCCTGATCTCCTCGTTGGCCAAGCTCGAGAGAGATGAGCTGGCCGAGGTGCTCGCCACGCGCAAGGAAGACCGCTATCGATGGCCGCTGTTCGCCGCGTTCCTACTTGCCCTCGTCGAGGCAGCCCTCGTCGACCGGAGGAAACGCTCGTGAAGCGCCCGCCCTTCTCCCCCGCGATCCTGCGTCTGGTGGTGGTTGCCGGGCTGTTGCTGCTCGGCAGCGGCATGGACCCAAGCCAGACTCTTTTTCGAGAGAATCGCGCAGGCAACCGCGCCCTCGAGAACGAGCAACCCGAAGAGGCGCTCAAGCACTACTCTCAGGCTCAGGCTTTCGCACCGGATGACCCGCGCATCCTTTACAACCTCGGCCTCGCGCTCGCCCGAGCGGGCAAGACCCAGGAGGCGGCCCAGGCCTGGCGACGGGTCTCCCAGCTCGCGGAAGGCTCGCTACTGCGCGATGGATGGTTCAATCGCGGTATCCTCGCGATGAAGGAGCAGGACCCCGCTAAAGCCGCGCGCGCTTTCTCCGAAGCGCTCGTTGTTGATCCCACGGATCTCGAGGCCCAGCACAACCTCGAGCGCGCATTGCGCTCGCTCCAACAGCAGCAGAACCCGCAGCAAAGCTCGTCTTCTCAAGACTCCAAAAAACGCGACCAGGATGCCCAGCCACAAGACCAGCAACCCCAGAACGGGGAGCAGGGGGCACCACAAAGCCAGCAACAGACGAGCCAAGAAGACCCGCAAAAGCCACAGGAGCCGCAGCGCAGCGCTGAGGGCTCCTCGCAAGATGAGCAAGACAAAGCTGAGCAAGCAGAGAGCAAGACCTCGCCTGAGCAGGATCCGTCGAAAGACGCCAAAGAAAAAGGGGAAGATCGGCGCAAAGACACGACCGAGCCGAAGGAACACGAGAACAAGCAGGCAGATCAGCGGCCGGAGGCGACCGGTGAAAACCAAGATGGGCAGGACGTGAACCGGCAAATGGCCGAACGCCTGCTCGATCAGCTCCAGCACAACGAGAAACAGGCGCTACGCCGGGCGCTGAGGCAGGCCGCCGGAAGCCAACGCGAGAGGGAGCGCCCATGGTAAGACGCATCGCGATGAGCGCGCTCTTCGCGCTCGCCCTCTTTCCTGCCACCCTAGCGGGCGACGAGGTCGAGCTCTCCGTCGATGTACAGCCCCGCTCCCTTCGCCAGGGTGAGTCGTTGATCGTTCGCATCGAGGCCCGGGGCAGCGGTGCCGCGGGAGTCGACATCGCTGGCCGCCCCCCCCAGGGAATCAAGCTGGTCCCTGCGGGCGGCTTCTCGAGCAGTCAACAAGTCTCCTGGATCAATGGAGCGATGAGCGCACGCAAGAGCTTTGAGGTCGAGTACCTTGCAACAACAGCGGGCGAGGGCCGGGTACCCGCTTTCACACTGCTGATCGACGGAAAAACCCGCAAGACCAAGCCGGTGACGGTGCGCATCCTTCCCCCCTCAGCGCCGGGGCCCACCACGGAGCAGGAAACGGGCCTCAGCATCACCGCACGGCTTGCCCGCAAGCGCATCTACTTCGGCGAATCCGTCGAGCTAGAGTATGTCCTGCGCGCTTTCGTGCGGATCACGGACTATGGACCCAAACAGCTCGGGCAGATCGACGGCTTTCTAATCGAAGATGAGCAGATCGAGCCGGAGAACACCGCACGACGGATCACCGACGCCTCGGGCCGGCAAGGAAGCGAGTGGACTCTCTTCCGCCGTCGGCTCTCTCCAACACGCACGGGCAAGATCGAGATCCCCTCGACCGTGTTCACCTTCCTGGTCCAAAAGAGCACGCGTAACCGGCGTAGTATCTTTTTCGAACCCCAAGTCGATCGCATCTCCCGCTTGGTTCCCGCCCGCCGCCTCGAGGTACGACCGTTACCCGAGAAGGGTCGGCCCGATGACTTCTCTGGAGCGGTGGGACACTATCGTCTCGAGGCCAAGCTCGGCTCGCACAAAGCCACAGCCGGCGAGGCCGTCAACCTCGTCGTCACGATGCGCGGCGACAACCCGCCGGGAGCCGTCTCCCCCCCGCGCATCGATTTGCCCCAGGATCTGCAAGTCTACGAACCCCTTGAGGAGGACGCCGGTGCGGGAGCCCGACGCTGGGTCTTCCCGCTCGTGCCACGCGCTGCCGGACGGCTCGTCATTCCCCGAGTCCACATGAGCACCTTCGACCCGCAAAGTGCTCGTTATGAACGGCTGGAGAAAGGACCTTTCGAGATCCTTGTCAGCACGGGACGCGACAACAGCGGTCAGGCTGGCGCGGCCAGCATCGGCGGCGCTCTGCCCGTCCGGGCCCAGGGCGCTGACCTGCGCTTCATCCATCCCGCCCCTACGGGGCTACTTGCGGGAGATCTCGACGGGGTGGCCTCGCCTATCTTCTGGATGGCCGCACTTGTCCCGCTGATCACCCTCCCGCTTCTCGTGCTCGGTGGGACGATCTTCACGCGCTACTCGGGTTCGTCGGCAGGGCGCCGCGCCCGAAATGCACGACGCGTCGCCACCCTCTTACGGGAGGCACGCTCCCAAGCCACGAGGGAGCCCGAAGCGGCCGCGAGGGAGCTCTTGCGTGCGATCCATGCCTGGGCGGAGGGCATCCTCGGCGAGCCCTCCCGCCCCCTCGACCGGGCCCAGCTGCAACGCCGACTCGGTGAGGCCTGCGGCGAGACGGCCATCGCGACGCATGCCGTCGGGCTGATCGACCGAGCCGAGGGCGTGCGCTATGGAGGACGATCGACCGGAGAGGACTTGGCCAAACTCATAGAGGAAACGCAACGCCTCGTATCCGGGATGAACCCACGATGAAGACGCTTCGCAGCTTTCTTCTGCGCAGCAGCTTTGGTGCGCTCATGCTCGCGATCATGTTGTTGACACCGGTGAGCGCCCAAGTGACGAAGCTCGATGACGTGCAGGAGCTCTTTGCCCGCGGCAACCAGGCCTATGAAGAAGGACGCTGGGCGGACGCTGTGGAAGCCTACAGCCAGCTCACGGACAGCGGTTTGCGCAACGCGACGGTCTACTACAACCTCGGCTGCGCGCTCGCCCGTCAGGGTGCGAAAGGCCCCGCCCTGCTCAGTTTCCGCCGCGCGCTCTTTCTCGATCCTGCCCATGCCGACGCGGCCGCAAATCTGGCCTTCCTTCGCGCCAAGCTAGCCGATGCCCCACCCGCCAGCGAATCGTTCGCGAGCCATCTCGCCCGTTGGTCCGCCCTCGTTCCGTTGCGGGCCAGCTTGCTTTTCGCCCTCATCCTCGAATGGCTCGCCGCCGGCCTGATCGGCTGGGCCCTGCTTACGAGACGACGGCGCATTGTGCTGCGCACAGGTGTTCTGCTTGCCCTAGTGGCCATGGTCATCGCGGTGCCCCCGGCGACGCGCCTCGTGTTGCGCGCCATGGAGGACGGCGGCGTCGTCCTCGTCCATCGCGCCGACGCCCGCTCGGGCCCCGGCGAGGCCAATCCGGTGCTCTTCACGGTCCACGAAGGTTACGAGCTGCGTATCGGCATGCAGCTTGACGGCTGGACGCGAATCAACACAGGCGATGCACTCGCAGGCTGGGTTCCCTCCACCGCACTGGCACCGGTCAACCCTGCTCGGGCACCGCTCGCAAAGCCGACCGCGGGCGACGGAGCGACGAAGGGTGGGGACTGATATCCTGCGTTTTTCGCACCCTGGAGGAGATGGCGGGTTATGGGCCGTTTGCCCACCCAAGCTCAAGGAGATCCCGATGACCAAGCGACATCGCGTCGCGCAGGGGCTTACAGCCGCTGCGCTAGCTGTCAGCCTTTTCGTCACCATTGGCGTGACGCCGGCTGACACGAAATCGAAGGTTCCGGTCGAGACCTTCACCCTGGAAAACGGCATGAGCTTCCTGCTCGTGCACAAGGCCGAGTTGACCACGGTCAACGCAAGCTGGGTCGCCCATGTGGGCTCGTCGAACGAGTACGCCGGGATCACCGGCATCAGCCACCTCTTCGAGCACATGATGTTCAAAGGCACGCATGTCCTCGGGACGACGAACATCCAGCGCGACCTCGAGCTGATCGCGGAGCAGGAAATTCTGCAAGAAAAAATCCGCGCACTCTATGAGGAGCAGAAGCGACGCTACCGCCTCGGGGAAATCGCAGACCCCTTCGATGCCGAAGCACGACCGCCGGAGCTCGTTACTTTGGAGACCAAGTTCCAGGCCCTCGTGGACGAGCAGCGCTCATTGATGGTCAAGGACGAGTTCGACAAGGTCTACACCGGAGAGGGCGGCTCGAATATGAATGCCTTCACGACTGAAGACCTGACGGGCTACTTCATCACTGTTCCAGCGAACAAGCTCGAGCTGTGGTTTTGGATGGAGTCCGACCGCCTCTCGGGCCCGGTCTTCCGCGAGTTCTACTCCGAGCGCGATGTCGTTCACGAGGAACGCCGCCTGCGCACCGAGTCGACGCCAACTGGCAAGTTCGACGAGCTCTTCAACGCCATGTTTTGGGAGTCCCATCCCTATAGTTGGCCCGTCGTGGGCTGGCCCTCCGACCTGCGTGCTATTAGCAAGAAAGAAGCCGACCGCTACTTCGCCACCTACTATGCGCCAAACAACTTGACCGCCGTTCTCGTTGGCAACTTCGACACCGCCCAGGTCAAGAAGCTCGCGAAGAAGTACTTCGGTCGCATTCCGCGCGGCGCGATCGATCCACCCCCGGTCGTCACTCTCGAGATGGAGCAACTCGCGGAGAAGCGCATGCGGGCCGAGTGTGACTGCCAACCACAGGTCGAGGTGCGTTACCACACAGTGCCTTTCGAGCACGAAGACTCCTACGCCCTCGATGTGCTCGCCAGCCTGCTCAACGGCCGGACGGGACGCTTATACAAGGCCCTCGTTCTCGACCGGCAGATCGCCTCCTCGGCCAGCGCTAGCCAGGACTCCAAGAAGTGGGCCGGCGAGTTCTCTTTCTCCGCCGAAGCCAAGGGAACAGCCACTCCGGAGCAACTCGAGGGCGCCTGGTATGCCGAGCTGAAGAAGATCATCGAGGATGAGATCCCTCTCCTTGAGCTGCAGAAGGTCAAAAACCAGATCATCGCCTCGTCTTATCGTCGCCTTGAGAGCCCCTTCTTCTTGATGCTGCAGCTTCTCTTCTACGACGGGCTCGGCGATTGGAATTTCATCAACATTGCAAAAGACAAGACCCTCGCGGTGACGACCGACGATGTCAAACGCGTGGCAAAGAAGTACCTCAACAAGGAAAACCGCGCTGTCGCGCTGTATACCCGTCTTGCAGGCACCCAAGCCGAGGAGATTCCGGCGGAACTCGCCGATCTGCCCGGCCCGGCCCGGCAAGCGATCATGGCGCAGCTCAAGCAGCTCAAATCAATCGAAGACATGGCCCAGCTTGAAGAGATTCTCGCGAGTGCCGGCCAGCAAAAACAGGCGGCACCGCCGGAGTTCCAGAAGGCGATCGAGCTGATGGAACGTACGATCAAGGAACGCCTCGCCGAGCTAAGCAAGGCCCAGGAAGGTGGTGAATGATGGCCTCGATGAAGACCCTCACCCTCGCGTTGGCCGCCGCCGCCCTCGCCCTTCCGCTCAGCTTCGCGGGCGAGGCGATCCCGAAACGACCCGAGGAACTCAAATACGGCAAGCTCCAGTTCGATATCCCTGACGCCGCCTCTTTCCGTCATACCTTGGATAACGGCATCGTCGCCTACATCGGAGAGGACCACACACTGCCGCTGGTAGACATCGGTATCAGGGTGCGCGCGGGCGCGTTTCTGGTAAACGTCGACAAGCCCGGCGTCGCCGCGCTGACGGGCACCATGATGCGCCGTGGCGGCACGACGACCATGAGTGCCGAACAGTTCGATGAGAAAACCGACTTCCTCGCTGCCCAGCTCTCCTCGAGCATGGGTGACACCGCGGGTAGCGCCTCAATGAACTGCACGACACCGACTCTCTCCGAGTGCCTGGACCTCTTCTTCGAGATGCTCCGCCATCCTGGCTTCCAGGAGGATCGCCTCGCCCTTGAGAAATCCAACATGCTCGAGAGCATGAAGCAACGCAACGACGACGCGGGGGACATTGCCAGTCGGGAATGGCAGTGGCTGTTACGAGGCAAGGATCACTTCTCCTCTCGACAACTAACGGCCAAGCAGCTCGAAGCGATCACCCGGGACGACCTCGTTGCATTCCACAAGGCGTACTGGCAGCCCGGCAACTTCATGGTCACGATCAGCGGTGATATCGATACCAAGACGATCCTTGCTGAGCTCAACAAACGCTTCGCCGACTGGAAGGCCGAGGGGCCTGCGGTACCCTGGCCACCCAAGGCCTCGACCTACAAGCCCGTCCCCGGCGTCTACTACGTCGATAAGGACATTCCACAGGGCAAGGTGCGTATCGGCCACCTCGGCCTTGCGGATCCCACCTGGTCCAACCCAGATCGCTTCGCCGTATCCGTGATGAACGACATCCTTGGCGGCGGCGGTTTCACCTCGCGCATTACCAAGAAAGTCCGTTCGGATGAGGGTCTGGCCTACAGTGCTGGCTCCTCCTATCGCAAGGGGATCTTCGCGCCCGGAAGCTTCACGATTTACTACCAGAGCAAGAGCGCCTCGGTAGCCCTGGCAGCTAAGCTCTCCCTGGAGGAGATCCAACGCATTCAAAGCGAAGAGGTCTCCGAAGAGGAGCTGCAGGTCGCAAAGGCTTCGTTCATCGACACCTTCCCGCAGTACTTCGAGTCGGCCGAAGCCGTCGTGAACCTCTACACCCGGGACGAGTACCTCGGCCGCAGCCATGACTACTGGAAAAACTACCGCAAAAACCTCGAGAAGGTCACGGTCAAGGATGTCCTGCGGGTCGCGAAGAAATACTTGCACCCTGACAAGTTCGTATTCCTCATCGTGGGTAAATGGGCCGAGGTTGCACCCGGCGACGCCGACGGACGAGCGAGCATGAAGCTCTTCAACGATGGCAAGGCGAGCGCCCTTCCGCTACGCGATCCCCTAACCCTCGAGCCGCTGCCCTAGCCGGCCTTTGACCGAGACACTTGAGTCTCACGAGACGAGGCACTCAAAATTGAGTGCCTCGTCATTTTCAGAGATCAGGTCGGAGGGCCGTGGCGAGAGGCCGTGGTGGCTGGGGGCGGTCCCTCGATCCAGACCAACCAGCCCCCGGGGGAGGGCCGTTCGACCCCAGCCGCACCGCCAAGCTCGCGCAATCGCTGGACGAGAGCAGAGAGCAACCAGGGCCGCGGCCGCGCCGCAAGCGCGCGCAGGCGTGCGGCCCGCGAGGGAGTGATGATCGCGGCAAGAGCCGCCTCGGAGCTTTTGGGAAAGCTCGTCACAGCCTCGAGCCGCCATGCGGGGCCAACGAGTCCGACCTGATAGCTGACGCCAGCGCTCGGGTCCCGCAGATCCTCGACGGCCAGCTCAAGCGCCCGCCGCGCCCCGGCGAGACTCGTCGCGGCAGCCGCCTCGGCGTCCATCGTGCGCATGACCTCACCCCAGCCCTGAGCACGCCCAAGCTCGCGCCCGATCAAGTGGAGGAGTTCGTCACGCTCATCGAGCGTGAGGTCCGTGCCAAGAGAATCCACTGCGAGACGCGCGCAGAACAGCGCCTCGACGAGATGGCCTTCCACACGATGGCGCAGCGTGATGGAAGGAGGCCTTTCCGACCCAAAGCACGGCGCATCAGCGCGGCCCACTGTCTTGTCGTTCGCCCCCCCTCCCCGGACGCCCCCGCGCCCCCGACGCGGGTCCTGCATGGCGTGTCCTCCCTAGGCGAAACCCGATG
>CAYSMT010000087.1:0-8543 GCA_964432135.1 uncultured Acidobacteriota bacterium | reverse complement strand
TACTGGATCAAAACTGGAGCTCAACCATATTCTGGATGGAATATCGACGACATCGTCGTTAAAGGACGTCTTTCGACGGCGAAGATAGCGCTCACGGTGACCAAGACTCAGCTTTCATGGGCCGCCATTCGCGGCGCAACAAGCTACGATGTCGTTCGCGGCGATCTGGGCGGCCTGCATAGCTCGTCGGGTGACTTCAAGACCAGCACGAAGGCGTGCGTGGCCAACGACGTGACGGGGACCTCTGTCGCGCACAGCGGTACGCCGGCGGCTGGGGCAGGGAACTGGTATCTCGTTCGCGGCACGACGCTTTCTGGACCGCTGACCTATCAGTCGTTGGCGATCTCGCAGGAGGGCACTCGAGACGCTGAGATCAACGCGTCCTCAGCCTCTTGCCAATAGCAGGGCGTGCAGCACAGGAAGCATCAGGTCGTTCAAAACACACGCAGGCGGCGCTGCTCGCGCCGGGTCGCGTCGCCTGCGGAGAGGGAGCTGGTCCGAGGAACGGGAAAAGGTGCGCTCAAGCCGAGTTGAGGTATATTGCGGGCCTCATGAGTGCTTATTTGAGAGCGATTCTCTGTTGTCTCACGTTGATAGCGGCGATGGGTTGTGAAGGTCGTGGAGCTCATGACGAGCGCGCGAATGCCGGTTTGCGAAGTGGTGCAGCGTCCGAGAGTCCTTCGGTTGCTATGGCTCCCGAGGGGTTTTCTTGGGTCGTTCCAGGGGAGTTGGCTGCGATGGCTCTTCCTGGCCGAGGTCGTGCTTTGGATCAGGATGCGGCTTTTCTTGAACGAGAGGGGATCCGACTTCTCATCTCTTTGACCGAGACTGCGCCGGATGCCGATGCGTTGGCGAGGCGATCCATTCTTCAGTTCCACATTCCGGTGAAGGATTTCACTGCTCCTTCATTCGAGCAAATGAGTGTGTTCGTGGGTGCGGTCGCGGAGAATGTGGCGGCAGGTCGGTCGGTCGGTGTCCATTGCACTGCGGGGCTCGGTCGATCAGGAACCATGGTGGCGGCCTATTTGGTCTCCAAGGGAGCTACTGCGGAGCAAGCCATGGCCACCGTTCGCCGACTTCGGCCCGGATCCATCGAGACACTGGCACAAGAGCAGGCCGTTGTGCTCTTCGAAGATCGATGGTCGAGGCATTAGATCCGTTTCGCCGTCGTGATGGTCTTGTTGTGTGAGGGTTGGTGATCCGGCGGTTGCTGGCCATCCACGCTATAGTCCCCGCTCCTGATCTTGTGGAGAAGGGTCTTGATGCGTCTTCGTGGGTCGCTCTGGCTTGCTGCCGCGGTTCTCTCGCTGCTGGTTGTGTCCTTGCCAGCACAGGCGGATCGAGTCGCAGACAAGACCGTCAAAAAGCTCGACCATGAGGATGAGATAGTCGTCACAGCGAGCCGAGTCCCGGCGGAGCTGGCTTCGATAACACGCAGCGTTATCGTGATCGATCGCGAGCAGATCGTGTCCGCTCTCGTGCACGACCTGGCCGGCTTGCTTGATTACATCGCTGGCGTCGATGTCGTGCAAAGAGGCCCGGGCGGTGTGCAGGCGGACCTGAGTATCCGCGGGGCCACCTTCGAGCAGACTCAGATCCTGATTGATGGCATCAAGGTCGGCGATCCTCAGACCGGCCACCATAGTCTCGATTTGCCGCTGAGTCTCGATGATATCGAGCGGATCGAGGTGCTGCGCGGCCCGGCCGCACGCCTCTACGGCCCGAATGCCTTTGGAGGCGTGATCAACTTGATCACGCGACGCGCAGGAAAGCACGAAGCTGGTCTCGATTTTCGCGTTGGGGGGTTTGGGCGTCAGGATGTCGGGGTCTCACTTGCAGCGCCCCTGGGGCGCACGAGACATCGGATGAGCGTCGAGAGGCGTCGCTCGAGCGGCTATCGAAGTAATACTGACTTTGACCTGCGCAGCGCATTCTACGCCGCCACGGTGCCGATCGGTCGCAGTACGCTTGAAGCGACGCTCGGCTACTCGGATAAGCGTTTTGGCGCCAACGGCTTCTACTCCGACCGTTTCCCAGGCCAGTGGGAGAGGACGAGCACGAGCTATGCTGCGGTGAGCATGCATTTCGAAGGCGATGGGCTGCCGCTTGCGGCCACCGTTTCGTGGCGACGGCATGGCGACGAGTTTTTGCTCGACCGGGAGCGACCCGAGTTCTACCGCAATACGCACACAACCGACGTCTATGCCGTCGAGCTGGCAGCCCGCGTTCGGTCTCACGCAGGGGTCACGGCGGTTGCTTTGGATCTCGGGCGCGAGCAGATCGTTAGTTCGAGCCTCGGAAACCACGCTCGACAAAGGCTCGGTATTCTCGTCGAGCACCTAATTGTTCTGCCCGAGCGTTGGCAGGTCAGCGCCGGTGCCGCTCTCTACAGGTGTTCAGACAACGGCTGGCAGTTCTGGCCCGGCCTTGATGCCGGTTGGCAGCTGGGCCGCGACCATCACCTTTATCTTTCGCTCGGGGGCGGATTCCGGCTGCCGAGCTTCACCGAGCTTTACTACTCGAGCCCCGCCAACCAAGGCAGCCGGGACCTTGCACCGGAGAGGTCTTGGACCACTGAGCTTGGGTATCAGTGGCGGCGAGCGCGTGTCGAGATGAGTGTGGCCGCGTTTTCACGTCACTCCCGCAACCTAATCGACTGGACTCGCGCCAAGGATGACGATCCTTGGCAGGTGAGAAACATCAGGCGCCTCGACACCGTAGGTTTCGAGCTCGACACCAGCTTGCGCCTGACCCGAAGTGATGGCCCCGCAGGAGCTCGTCTGCACATGGGTTACTCTCATCTCAAGTCCGCCCAAGGGGTCATCGAGCTCGCATCCAAGTACGCTCTGACTCATCTGCGAAATCAACTGGTGATCGGTCTCGATCATCGGTGGCCAGGAAGCGGGCTGCGGCAGGACTGGCGCGTGCGGATCGAGGAGCGTGTCGACCGGCAGCGTTATCGCATCGTCGATACGCGCTTGAGCTGGGCTCGCGGTCGAATGCGCTTCTACATCGAAGCCAACAACCTTTTCGACGAAGACTACGTCGACCCTGATCCGTTGCCGGCCCCGGGGCGCTGGCTTGGCGCCGGTATGACCCTCGATCTCGGAAGCTCACCGAGGGAATCTCCGGTTACGAAGTGACGAGCCGCTGGCGTATCGTCACTGTTCTTCCGGGAAATGCGGGCCTCAGGACTGTGTCGGCACGATGACCTTTCTTGCCACCAGCTCGACCTGTGTCGCGGAGCGATTACCGAGCCTTCGCCATGCTCGGCTGGGACCCGCTAGCGTAGGGCAACGGTTTTGATGTTGACGAACTCGCGAATGCCCTCTCGATGCAGCTCGCGGCCATAGCCGCTTTCTTTGATGCCGCCAAAAGGAAGCCTCGGATCAGAGCGCACGAAGTCGTTAACAAAGCATGAACCCGCCGCGAGATCACGGGCTGCGATCCGTTCGCCGCGAGCAAGGTCCTTCGTGAAAACGGCAGCGCCCAGGCCGAAAACGGTGTCATTAGCGATGCGAATCGCGTCCTTTTCACCACGTGCCGAGATGATCGCAGCCACGGGGCCAAAAATCTCCTCGTCGTAAGCCGGCATACCCTCTTGAACGCCTGTCAGCACCGTCGGTGGGTAGTACGCCCCGGGTCCTGCCGGAACCTTTCCTCCCAAGAGCAATTGGGCTCCCTTGTCGATGCTTGCAAGCACTTGGTGGTGAACCTCGTCCCGGAGATCCTGGCGGGCCATGGGGCCGAGAAGGGTGCCCTCGGCCAGAGGATTGGCGGGCTCAAAGCCGGCCATCTTCTCTACCATTTTCCGCTCAAACGAGGACCGAAGGGTCTCGTCGACGATAAAACGCTTGGCCGCAATGCAGCTCTGGCCGGCATTGAGCAGCCTGCTCGTCACGCACGCATCAACGGCAAGCTCGAGATCTGCGTCGTCCAGGATGAGGTAGGGATCGCTGCCCCCGAGCTCAAGCACGACCTTTTTGAGCACCTCGCCCGCGCTACGCGCGACCGCTTGCCCCGCAGGCGTGCTGCCGGTGAGGGTCACGGCCATCACGCGTGGGTTCTCGATGATTCGGCCTACCTGGGCGCTGCTTATGAGCAGGGTCTGGAACAAGCCGAAAGGAAAGCCCGCTTGTTCGAACACCTCTTCGATCGCCAAGGCGCATCCGGGGACATTCGATGCATGCTTGAGAAGTCCTGCGTTGCCGGCCATCAAGCTCGGTGCGGCAAAGCGAAACACCTGCCAGAAAGGAAAGTTCCAGGGCATGACGGCCAGGACCACGCCGAGAGCTTGATAAGTGATATAGCTCTTTGAGAAATCACTTAGGATGATCTCGTCCTCTAGATGGCGTTCCGCGTGCTCTGCGTAGTACTCGCAGACCCAGGCGCACTTGTCGATCTCTGCGTTACCTTCGCGCAGCGGCTTGCCCATCTCCATCGCCATCAGCTCGGCCAGCTTTCCACGGCGTTCGCGCAGGATGTCGGCGGCGCGCTTCATCAACCGCGCGCGGGTAGAAAAGTTCTCGCATCGCCATGAGAGCTGGGCCTCGTGGGCGTGTCGGATCGCCTCGTCCACCTGTTCGGGAAGCAGCTCCTCGTAGCTGCCGGCCCTTTCTCCCGTTGCGGGGTTGATGACTGTCATGGCCATGGTGTGCTGCTCCTGCAAAAGAACGCGCTTGATCTAGAAGCGCATCGAAAGGAAGAGGCTGTACTGAAAGGCGCTGCTGTCGTACTTGTAGGTGTATGCGGCACGGCTATCGAGCACGCGGTACAGATTCTGGCTGTATTCTAATTCGCTTCCGATGGCGAATTGGTTGGATTCTCCGAAGCGGTAGCCGATCTGAGGTTGGCAGAGGAGCTTTTTCTCACCGCCCGGAGCGAGCCAGGTAGGTCCCTTCGAAAGCCGGCCCGGGAAGACGGCAGGCCACTGCTCGACCGTAGACCACTCCTGGTCCCAGTAGTCACAGAAGCCTCGCGTAAAGATCTCGTGATCTTTGACCCGCCAAGTCTTCATCCACTCTGCCGTGATTTGCCAACCGTTCTCATAGGGCCAGACATCATGGACTTTCGCAAGCCGGGCGTGTCCAGCCAGGTCGATATAGGCAATTTCGTACCGCTCGTCATAGTCCTTGTAGGCCTTGTACAGGAGGTGGATATCAAGCACGTCGAGTTTATCGCCGCCAAAGCTCAAGACCACACCGTAAAGCCACGCCTCCGGGATGAGTTGAAAGCGACTGTCGAGTAAGCCATGGTTGAACTGCGCCGTGAGGCCGACATCGGTCAGCCAGCGCGGCATGGTGATGTTGAACAGCTTGGACATGCTGACGATCGGCGCCAGCTCGACATAGATTGAATCGGTCTCCAGCTTGAAGTCTGGTTTGAAGTCGATATCGATGTAGTAGTTCCATGATCCCCAGGATGTGAAGCCGTTGCCACGCAGGGTCATGAGGTAGTTGCCATCGCCGAAGTACCACTCGGGGTTTCGATCGGGAACGTAGTGAAATTCGACCTCGTTCACTCCGGCCAGCGCGGGCAGCATGATCGTGCCGACAAGGATCGTCATGATCAGGGCGCGAATCAGTCCGTGTCTGTAGCTAGGCATCGTGATTTCCTTTCTTTTCGGAGCCATCGGCGGAGAGGATGCGTCGGCGCTGGCGGAGCAGTTCGGCGATTTCAAGCGATCCTCCGATGACTGTGAGTACCCATATGGGCAGCAGGCTGTATAGGGTCAGTTTGATCAACTCTTCGATACGGTTGCTCAGCAATAGCAGGTTGAACAGCGCAAACAGGGACCAGACCGCCGCCCAGCCCACGATGCATGCGCCCCTCTTCATGTGCTGGTCTCCGACGCGCGGCGGCGCAGGGCACTCCAGCATGTCGCTTCGGGTGCCTCGTCGGCATCCGCTTGGGTCAGCAAGCTGACGCTAACTAGCGCGAACAGCGAGACCGCCATGCCGATGTGCGATGCATGTAGACCCATCCACAACGCGTTAGCGGATCCGTTGAAAGACCACGCCGCAAGCGCCCAAGAGAAGCTCGAGCCCGCGCCGAGGGTGACCGATGCCAGTGCTCCTGCGGCAGTGGCGCGAGGCCAAAACCAGGCCGCGAGTACTGGCCAGAACAAGCCGCTGACCGCAATGGTTTGTCCGATGATCCACAGCGGAACGAGCACCGGAACCCAGAGAGCCGCCGCTACGCCCAACACACCAGTGACCAGAACGGCGATACGGCTCAGAAGCACCGGATGCGCCTGTCCTGTCTCGCTTGCAAGCGGCAGTAGGAGGTCCGCCTGCAAGATGGTGGCACCGTTCATCAGAAAGGACGAGGCGCAGGAAAGAACCGTCATGAGGAAGGACACCAGCAGGAAAGAAGCGACGAGAGTTCCGAGATGATTCTGTATAAAGGTCAGGTAAACCAAGTCGGGATCGAGCTTCGCGGGAAGGTGGAGTTGGCCCGCGCTCACGGCTGCGGCGAGTAACATGCCGCCAAAGAACGAAACGGCTGCCCAGGGTGAGGTCACTGCAGCGACAATGAGCGCGTTACGCGAGGTGCGCTGATCCCGCGCCATATAGGCCCACTGGAAGAGCCACGGATCGATGAAGTAAAACAGTCCCATCGATATAATCCACACGGAGAGCAGGGATGGATCAACGTTCCATGCGTCAAGGAAGGAAGAGGGCAGATGCTCGCGCAATGCGGTGCCGGCCGCACTGACGCTGCCGTGCAGGCGGATGGCCAGGAGAAGAAACACGAACATGCCCAGGCCTTGGAGCAGAGCCTGGAGCCATTGGGATGTGATCGCCGAGTACTGACCGCCAACGAGAGTGTAAGCGAGAACAACAACAGCTCCGAGGACGACTCCTGTGAACGTGCTGAGTCCAAAAGCAGCGCGCAGAAGCGTGCCCAGGGCGAGGAACTGTAGGCCCGTGATGAAGGCTGGGCGCAGGTAGGTCAGCACCATCGCAGGTGCGCGCAGGCGGGGACCAAAGCGCGTAACAAGAAAATCCGCCAAGGTGAAGGCCGAAGCTTCGCGGCCGAAACGGTTGATTGCTGGGCCGAAGGCCCAGGCGAAGATCGGCACCGTGAAAGATGAGAAAACGATTAGCCAAATCGTCGATATACCTTCAGAGAATCCTGTGCCGGTGAATCCCGCCAGAGAAGCACCACCGATCGATGCCCCGGTGTACGCACCGAAGAAGAGCCAGAAACCGATGCCCCGACCCATAAGCAGGTAGTCTCCCGAGTTCTCGACTCGTGAGAAGCGAGAGGCGAGCAGCCCAAGAGCAGCGAGGAATACGGCCACGCCAATCCACGTCGCCAGCGTGACTTGGTGACGATGCGCGGCGTTGACAGAGACGCTCAGAAGGTCGGTGGCGTATTGACCCATATGGCTCTCGCGGTCGATGTACCGGGGTTTCGAAGACGATGAGATGTTTCCGAGGGGAAGGTCAGCGCATCGCCGACGCGCAGACGGTAGATCTCCAGCTCATCGAGGATCACCTCGATCTGGCCCTTGAGAACAAAGAGGAACTCCTCGCCGGCGTGAGTGTAGGCTTCGCCGCTGCCTCCCCCTGGAGGAATCGTCACGAGGTGTGGTTCGAGGGCTTTGGCGCCCTTGGCCAGCAGCTCGAGGCTCATCTCCGGCGCGCGGGTTTCGAGGCGGATGCGATCCGCCGGACGGATGAGCTTTTGGGATGCCTTGCGTTGCCCGTCATCGAAGAGGAAGTCTGAGGTCGTCCCGAGTGCCCGCCCGATTCGGTGCAGGACAGCGAGCGAAGGGTTCGCTATTCCCCGTTCGATCGCCGAGAGAAACGAAGGCGATATTTCGGCCTGCTTCGCAAGCTCTCGCAAAGGTCTGTTCTGCTGGTGTCGCAGCCGGAGGATTTGTTGCCCCGGGTGTCGGTCGTCTGTGCTGTCGTGCTGTGGTGGTTCGTCCTGTTCTTGAGCGAGCACGCGGCGAATTCCCGAGGCGTTGAGGCCCTCATCTCGCCGAAGCTGGTGGATCCGGCGCAGTTTCTTGATCGAATCGAGGCTGTAATAGCGCGTGCGACCCTGGACGCGGTGGGGGGTGATCAACTCCTCTCGCTCCCAGTTGCGCAGGGTGGACGGGCTGACGCCGACGAGGCTTGCCGCCTCGCCAATGCGGATCAAGACGGGACGAGCTGGCTTGTCATTGTGTATACTCATTGTGCAGAAGTGTGGTAGATTAGTAGTGTGATGTCAACCCCGAATGAGTGATTACGATAAACCGTTTTAAATCATCACTTTATAGTAAAATTATTTTTCTTTTCGTATGATAGATATGTAGAGGTCCGATAGATGTCGCTTAATAAACAACCAGAGCCCGGCCTCAACGATGCGTTATCTCGGCGGCACGACATGCTCATCCCTGCTGCGGTCGCCACTGCCACCCGGCGCTACGTCGCTCGAGCGGACGGCTGCTGGGTGGAGGATGTCTCGGGTCGTCGGCTGCTAGATTTTGCTTCTGGAATTGGTGCGTTGGTGGCCGGTCACCGCCCCGATGCGGTGCTCGAGGCTGT
>CAYSMT010000086.1:0-8596 GCA_964432135.1 uncultured Acidobacteriota bacterium | reverse complement strand
CGCCGATGCGAACCCCGACGACAACCTTTCCTTCGACGAGAAGCGAGCTCACCGCCGTTGCGCTGATGACGCGAACCCCTTCGGCAATCGCAATTTCAGCCAGCCAAGCTACGAGCTCCGGAAGTGCGCAGACGCGTCCAGAAGCACGCCGCATCCCGGAGTCGGCCCAGCGTCCCGGACGAACCCGCCCCCCCCTCAGCTCGAAAAGCTCTTCCTCCCACGTCGGAGGCCCGAGCGGAACGGAGGCCGAGCGCCAATCCACTTCGAAAGCATCTAGGCCTCGCGTATCGAGAAAAAAGCCAGGAAAGGTGTGCGCACCCGGACGGGGCGCCTTGTCGATGACAATAATCTCGCGCAGCGCACACGCGCGGCGACGCGCACTGCGCGCGCACTCGATGGCCGCCACCAGGCCCGCCGGACCCGCGCCAACGATGACGATATCAGCCGCTGGGCCGATCGCTGCGCTTTCGCTCATGGCGCGATCATCGCCGCCGCCGGCGCAACCCGTCAATCGCTTCGTAACCATCCCGCACGGTCCACGCTTGCGGGATCTCCGTCTCGCGGGGACAATCCGCCCATGATTCTCTGGGGAAACAACCCATGACGCACCGACCGAACAGCCTCGTGATCTTCGTGCTGCCCTTTCTCGCCCTCGGATGTGCGCTGATGACGGGCTGCGACGATGTCATTCCGCTCAAGCCGGCAGAGCAGCGCATCATCGTCGGCGCAGCTCCAATCAACGTGTGCCCCAACGCTTCGAATGACTATCAGGGCGAGGCCAGCGTCGCAGCGACGGTCTTCGGCGCGGACGGTACGGTCGCCGGCGGCGTCGAGGTCGCCTTCACGACCACTCACGGCGAGTACGATGAACCCGTCGTCACCACGAGCTCCCAAAAGGGGCGAGCGATCGCGAAGTTACGGGTCCCGAGGGTACCGGGTGGTGCCTCCGTGACGGTGACAGGAACCGTGCCGACAACTGGCGAGTCCGACACTGCAGAGATTCGCGTGCCGATCCTCCCCGCCGCAGCGTTCATTCCGGACAGGGGCGTGGATGTGTTCGCCATCGGCGAAGCGAAGATCCAGCTCGAATTCAAGATCGCAAACCCCTGCGACGTCTCCGAGCTTCACTTCGTCCTCAAATACAATCCTCAGGTCGTCGAGGTCGCTCCTATACGCCCCGCGGAAGGCCCGGCACCGGACCCGGACGACCTCTATATCCAGGAGAGAGGCGCACTCAACGCACCCGGCCAGAACGAGATCACACCCACGGTACTCAACTATGAGCGCACGCCGGGTAGGCTTCAGATCGACTACCGGCGCGATGATGATCCGAGGACAGGCTACTCCGCGCCGGCCAAGATTGACTTTCTTTGGATCTTCTTCGACACCCTCGCTGGTGGCGACGCCGACTTCGCCGTGGAGTCGCTCCAACTCCTGCCCTCTGACGGGGGGACCCCCTGGGAGATCAAGGTGGACGACGTTACCGTTACCAAGGTCTCGGTGCTTAGCGGAACCTCTGGCGGCAAGTAGTGCTCATGTTCCAAGAGGGAGGTTGGGTACTTTCGTGGTCGCGCTATCGACGACTCGGGCGAAGTCAACCACGAAAGGCTCCCTACACGGCACGGCTCGCTTCGATACTGGATACTCGCCCGTGACCGAAGAACGCGATCCATCCGAACGCTCCGCGGAATCGGCACGTCCCTTCGTCGGACTCACGCAACGCGACATCTGGTTCGGATCGATGGAACATACTCCCGGTGTGTTCGCCCGCTTTTTGGGACGGCTGTTTCTCTCGCTCTTCCAGCAACGTATCGTCGGCGTCAAGGGACTCGAGCATGTCAGCGGAGATAAAGACCCCTTCATCCTCGCGCTCAACCACAACTCGCGCCTCGAAGCGATCCTGATTCCCACCCTCCTGATCCACCACCGCAAGGGGCGGTTGATCCGCTTCCTGGGGGACTGGAACTTCTTTCTGATCCCCTTCATCGCCTCCTACTACCGCAAGAGCCGCGTCATCATCGTGACCCGCAAGGATGCACGCCCGAAGTTTCTCAACCGCCTCAAGCCACTGTTCGAGCAGGAGTTACCTGTCCTGACACGAGCCCGTCTCGCTCTCGAGGCCGGCGATTCGGTCGGCATCTTTCCCGAGGGCAGAATGAACCGCAACCCAAGCCATCTGCTACGAGGCAGCCCCGGAGCTGCTCGACTGTCACTCGAAAGTGGCAAGCCGATCGTCCCTGTCGGCATCCGCTTCCCGGACCATGACCCGGAAAAACCCATCGGCGATCTGGAGCCGATGACCTTCGAGATCGGAGCACCGCTCGCGCCTCCGATGAACACCGGCGGTGAACGTGCGCCTGCGGCAGCCGTACGCGCGTGGCATGATCGTTTAATGAGCGAACTCGCCCGGCTCTCAGGTAAACAATGGCCGCCCCCCCTAGGAGGCTCGTGATGGCTCTCAAGGACCGCATCAGCGTCTTCCGCGTTGAAGATGAAGCCGGCCGCCGTAAGGCTCTCGCCGTAATCGAGGAAACCTACAACGAAGAGAAGGCTTGGGTCGATGATGCCGACTCCCAAATCCCAGAAGAAGATCTCAGCCGGGACGATATCTCATGGTTTGTGGTCAGCGTCGATGGCGATGCCATCGGCGTGCTGCGCGTCCTCTACGACCCGCCGCTCGAGCTCTACGCGAAGTATGGCTTTGAGCTCCTCAAGGAAGGCCTCGATGTCGAGGCTTTCGTTCGCAACAACCGCATCGCTGAGATTGGCCGCTTCGCGGTCACGCCGGGCAACCGGCAGCACATTGTCGTCGTCGCAGCGCTAATGAAGGCCGCTGCGACGGAGACCGTCGCCCGCGGCTACAGCCACTACATCACGGATGTCTTCGAGGACGACCCACACAGCCCCTATAAGTTCCACACGCAGGTGATGGGCTTCCAGCCCGTGGCCACGCATGAAGTCGGCGAGCTGAACTCGAAGAGCCGTCGCATCACCTTGATTCTCGATCTGAAGGCCTGCTACTTGCGTCTGAAGAAGAAAGGCAACTGGGTCTTCAGATTCCTCTGCGGGGACTGGCCGGAGTCTCTCCATCAGCGGATGAATTCTTGATCTCGATCACGCCCGCATAGGGCGCTCCTGACCATCCGCGGGCTCGGTACCAAGCGATACCAAGCCACTCGTGCACCGCCTGAGAGGTGCGCACCAGGGCCTGCAGATCGGGCAGAAGCTGGCCGATATTCCATTCCCCGCGTAAAGGCGCCGGCGCCTTGACCGGCAGGCAGATCACGCCGACTCGCCAGAAGGCATCCCGCGCGCGACGCATGTGGACTGCCGAGCTTACGAGCGCAACACGAGTCATGGCGCGCGCACGCAGGATGGCGCCGCAGAACTGGGCGTTCTCTCGGGTCGATAGCGCCTTGGTCTCGAGCAGGATCCGTGAAGGATCGATGCCGAGTCGCGTGGCTTCCTCCGCCATGCGCGCCGCCGAACTGACAGGAGCTCCCTCGGCGGAACCCCCGCTGAACAGGATGGCGGCGGACGGCCAACTGCGTGCGGCGATGATGGCGGCGAAAAGTCGCTCGCGGCTTGCGACACTCAGCGGCACGCCGGGACGCGCTGGGCCCGCCAGTCCCCCCGCCAAGACGACAATGACCTCGGGCGTGGTATCTGCCGTCCACAAGGGCAGCGGCGCGTTGCCGATTCCCGTCTCGAGAGGTCCGGCCACCCAGCGCGCCACCTGATCTGTCGAGAGGGCCATGAGCAGCAACCACAACAGAAAGAAGGGCGAGAGAAGGCCGCGCCGTCGCCTCTCCCTCGCCAGATCCCCTCGCCGCCGCCGGGAACGAAGACACCGCCAAGCGAGAACCAGCAAGCCGAGAATCAGAATCCATCCGAGGGGTGCCGTGACAAATGCCCGCATCTATCGATTAGTAGCCGCTGACAAGCCCAGGAGCAAGCACCAACAGCTCAACCCGCTAGATGACGAGCCAGGTAGCGCCCGGTCCACGACGCGTCTACAGCAGCGACCTTCTCCGGCGAGCCTTCCGCGATGAGCTCCCCTCCCCCGGCACCGCCCTCGGGACCGAGGTCGAGAATCCAGTCCGCCGTCTTGATCACGTCCAAGTTGTGTTCGATGACGACGATCGTGTTGCCTTCGTCGCGTAAGCGCAGGAGCACCTCAAGCAGCTTGCGCACATCTTCGAAGTGAAGTCCTGTCGTCGGCTCGTCGAGCAGATAGAGCGTCGTCCCCGTGCTCCGCCGGGAGAGTTCCTTGGCCAGCTTGACGCGCTGGGCCTCGCCGCCGGAGAGGGTCGTCGCCTGCTGGCCGAGCCGTAGATAACCCAAACCCACGTCATAGAGCGTGCGCAACTTGCGCTCGACGGCAGGCACGGCAGAGAAGAACTCCAGGGCCTGATGGACGGTCATCGCGAGAACATCGGCGATCGACTTGCCCTTCCAGAGAATCTCCAAGGTCTCGCGACTGTAACGACTCGAGCCACACTCATCACAGCTTACAAAAACGTCCGGTAAGAAATGCATCTCGATGCGAATCAACCCGCAACCTTCACAAGCCTCGCAACGACCACCCTTAACATTGAATGAAAAGCGACCGGCCCGATAACCTCGCGCCCGAGCCTCCGGAATCTGGGCGAAGAGTTCGCGAATCGGCGCGAGCAATCCGACGTAAGTGGCCGGATTGCTGCGTGGCGTCCGGCCGATAGGAGACTGGTCGATATCGATAACTTTCTCGATCTCCTCGAGACCCGTGAGTTCCTCGTGCTCTCCTGGCTTTTCGCTGAGCAGACCGAGATGACGCCGAACCGCCGGATATAGGGTCTGGTTGACCAGCGTCGACTTGCCCGATCCCGACACGCCCGTGACGCAGGTCATTAGCCCGACTGGAAAACGCGCCGTGAAACCCTTGAGGTTGTGTTGATGCACGCCTCGTAGCTCGAGCCAGCGATCCTCAGGCTTACGGCGTTCGGCGGGAAGATCGATTTTTCGCACGCCGGAGAGATACTGGCCGGTGATCGAACGCCGGCAATCCTGGATCTGCTCGGGCGTCCCAGCGACAACGACCTCCCCCCCCAGTTCCCCTGCGCCGGGACCGAGGTCAATGACGAAGTCGGCGCTACGAATCGTCTCTTCATCGTGCTCGACGACAATCACGGTGTTGCCGAGATCGCGCATGGCACCGAGGGTATCGAGCAGCCGCCGGTTGTCCCGCTGATGAAGACCGATTGAGGGTTCATCGAGCACGTAGAGCACGCCCGTGAGTTTCGAACCGATCTGCGTCGCAAGGCGAATCCGCTGTCCCTCCCCGCCGGACAGGGTCGCCGCGGCCCGGTCTAGCGTCAGGTAGCCGAGACCGACGTTGACGAGAAAGCCGAGACGCTCATGGATCTCCTTGAGGATCAAGCGAGCGATCTGCCGCTCACGCGAGCTCAATTCGAGAGCCGAGAAATGCGCCGCCGCCTGTGCGACAGTCATCGCTGTCACCTCGGCAAGATTTCTCCCCCCCACGGTCACCGCGAGAAACTCCGCGCGCAGTCGAGACCCATCGCAATCATGGCAGGGCGTAGCCGACATGTAACGCGCGAGATCCTCTCGCACCGAGTCCGAGCTCGTCTCGCGTAGTTTGCGCTGCAAGCGCGGAACGATGCCCTCGAACGCGCGCCGGAAGGCGTAGCGGGACGACTCGCCCTGGAAAACGAAGTCGTATTCCTGCTTGCCGGAACCGTACATCAACGTGCGGCGAATCTTGAGCGGGATGTCTTTCCAGGCTGTATTCGCGGGCAGGCGGTTCGAGCGCAAAATGACCGAAATCATTTCCCGCATGATCGAGGACTCTTGGCCCGTCCACAGGTCGATCGCGCCCCGCACGACGGGTGCCTCCTGGTCGACGATGATCTTCTCCGGATCGAACTCCCGATGCACACCAAGACCGTCGCAGGTCGGACAGGCACCAAAGGGAGAATTGAACGAGAAGCAACGCGGTGAAAGCTCGGAGATCGAGATCTCGTGTTCAGGGCAGGCGTAGTGCTCGGAGTAGAGATGGTCCTCTCCACCGGAGACGAGGATCCGCACCAAGCCAGCTCCGAGACGCAGGGCCGTCTCGACGGAGTCGCTGAGCCGACCCCGGATCTCGTCGCGCAGGACGAGGCGATCGACAACGACATCGATATCGTGGGTTTTCTTCCGATCGAGGCGTGGCGGACGGTCGAGCTCATGGAGCTCACCATCGATGCGCGCACGAACGAAGCCCTGGCGAGCATAGCCCTCGAGCTCCTTGCGGTAGTGACCCTTGCGGTGCCGTACCACCGGTGCAAGAACTTGCACGCGGGTCTTCTCACCCAGGGACAGCACCTGGTCAACGATCTGCGGTACGCTCTGCCGCTCGATGGCACGCGAGCATACGGGGCAGTGGGGATGCCCAATGCGTGCGAACAGCAGCCGGAGATAATCGTAGACCTCGGTCACCGTCCCCACCGTTGATCTCGGATTACGCGAGGTCGTTTTTTGCTCGATCGAGATGGCAGGGGAGAGCCCTTCGATCGACTCGACCTCGGGCTTTTGCATCAACTCGAGGAACTGCCGCGCATAAGCCGAGAGCGACTCGACGTAGCGGCGCTGCCCCTCGGCGTAGATCGTATCAAAGGCCAGAGAGGACTTCCCTGACCCTGAAACACCCGTGATGACGACGAGGCAATGACGAGGAATCACGACGTCCACTCCGCGCAGGTTGTGCTCCGCGGCGCCGCGAACGACGATCGACTGTAAGTTCAAGCTTCTGCTCCTGGAAAGATCGCGCGCTGGTGCGAGTGCCAACAAAAGCGAGTGATTCTAGCCTGTGACAACCGGGCACAGCCAAATTCCGCCCCGGCGCGGTAGACTCATCGGCGTGGAGGCCACCTTGTCACAACCAGCTCATCGTCGCATTTTTCTCCTCGTCCTGATGACTGTTCTCATCCTGTCAGCTTGCCGGAAGAGGCTCGATCCGGAAGCACCCTACGTGCTCATTCCGATCGGATCCCAGGGGCGACTGCTGCCTGAGCACAGTCCCGTGCGCATCGTCAAGGAGGGGATCACCCTGGAGGTCACGGCCTTGACGGCGCCGCAGCGCAGCGCCTGGCTGCGGCGCCGGCTCGAGATCGACCAAGATCCGCTCGTGCGCCGAGGCCTGTCCGACCGCTTCCTGACCTTCCGCCTTGTGCTGCGTGCCACGGGGAAGCTCCCGGTTCATATCGAGAGCCAGAGCATTCGGCTCTGGCCTGGCCTTAAGGAGGGGGGCATCAGCCCGCTCGACTACACCCGTGTTTACGAGCTGCTTCGACCCGATAAAGAGAGCGCCGCGAACGCCAAGGAGGTCGAGAACTTCATGCGAGGCATCTATGATGGTCCGATTTATATCGATCCAGGCCAGGGCCGCGAGGGCCTGCTCCTGATCAAGAAGCCATCAGCCTATGCGGAGCATTTCCTCCTCAAGCTATCCTTCGTACAGGTGGGATCGAAGACCCTCCAGGTCAGCTTCCCCTTTTCTCGCCAGCTCCTCGGCAGGGACGATCATGTCGGCAAGTGAGGTGATCGCGTGAGCGCCAGCATTCTCGACGGAAAGGCCTTGGCGGCCAACATCAGGCGACGACTCGTAGGAGAGGTCGAGGACTTCGCAGCTCAGACGGGCTTCCCGCCGGGGCTCGCGGTCATTCTCGTGGGCGACGATCCGGCTTCCGCCGTTTATGTGGCCAACAAAGAGAAAGCCGCCCAGGCCACAGGAATTCACTCCGAGCTGCTGCGTCTACCCGAGCAAAGCTCCCGAGAGACGCTGCTCGGGGAGATCGCGCACCTGGCGAGCGACGACCGGATCCACGGCATGCTCGTCCAGCTTCCCCTTCCCGACCACCTCGACGCCGCCGAGGTGCAGCGGGCCGTACCCGCGAAGAAAGATGTTGATGGTTTCCATCCGGAAAGCGCCGGCCGGCTGCTCCTCGGCCAGGAGGGCGGCTTTGTCGCCTGCACGCCTCTGGGCATTCTCGCCCTGCTCGACGAGGCCGGCGTGGAGCTCCGAGGTAAAGAATGCGTCATCGTCGGCCGGTCGAACATCGTCGGCAAACCGGCGGCGTTGCTGATGCTCTCCCGACATGCCACGGTCACCCTCTGCCACTCGCGTACGCGCGAGCTGAGTGAGGTTTGCCGTCGGGCGGAGGTGCTCATCGCCTCGGTCGGCGCGCCAGGCATCATCCGAGGAGACTTCATCCGGCCGGGCGCTGTCGTCGTCGACGTCGGCATCAACCGCATCACCGACCCAGACCAGGGTGAGGACCTGCTCAGCGGCCAAGACAAGAGACTCGCGCGCTTCCGTAAGCGAGGCCATGCCCTCGTCGGAGATGTCCACTTCGGAGAAGCATCCCGCGTCGCCCGTGCGATCACGCCGGTCCCAGGAGGGGTCGGACCATTGACCATCGCAATGCTGCTCGAGAACACCCTTCTCGCGGCCCGACGAGCGGTGGGCCTTCCCGAAAAACAGTGAGCGTCGTACCCCGACAGGAACGGCGACAGCCCGTTCTCGTGGCGGGGCTGACTGGCGGCATCGCCAGCG
>CAYSMT010000085.1:0-8682 GCA_964432135.1 uncultured Acidobacteriota bacterium | reverse complement strand
GTAAAGAAGAGACCATCCCCGCCCGCACCGACATCTGCTCCTCGACCAAAGAGCCACAAGCTTTCCTTCCACGAACAGCGGGAATGGGACGGTCTCGAAGAGCGACTTCAATCCACGGAGGAGCGCCTCGCTGCTGCACAAGCCGCCGCCACAGATCCTGCCATCGTTTCCGATGCAGCAACCTTGATCGAACTCCTCGAGCAGCAGGACGCCATCCAGCGGGAAATCGACCACCTCTACCTGCGCTGGGAACAGCTCGAAAATAAACGCCGCAACTTCTGACTTCATAATGCGGTAGCAGGCACGCTTTTCAGAAAAGGCGCTCGGCCGGACCCCACACTCGTCAAGGCGCCATCACCATTTTTCGCAAGACGAACACCCTGTCACGCAAGGAGCGCCTTTTCTTAGCCTCCCACCCAACTCACGGGACGGTCCAACACGCGGTAGGAAACCGCCTCGGCGATCTCGCTCAGGCCGATCTCCTGCTTGCCGGCGAGATCCGCGAGGGTGCGAGCCACCTTGAGGATGCGGTCGTGAGCACGGGCGGTCAGGTTCAGCTTGCGCATGGCTTGATCGAGTTGCGCGCGCGCCTTCGGCGGGAGGCGACAGATCTTGCGAAGAGCGCGAGGGCCTAGGTACGCGTTCCATGGCACACCCTCTCCGCGGTAGCGCTGGCGTTGGCGTTCGCGCGCAGCGATAACTCGCGCACGTACCGCGGAGGAGCTTTCCCCGGGCTTCTCGCAAGCCAGATCCGCGACGCTTACCGAGCGCACAATGACATGCAAATCGATGCGATCCAGCAACGGACCAGAGATCTTGCTGCGGTAGCGTTCAATCTGCGCGCGGGAGCATCGGCATTCGCGGCCGGGGCTTTGGGCACCGTACCATCCACACGGACAGGGGTTCATGGCCGCCGCGAGCAGGAAGCGGGCCGGAAAGCACGCGCTACCCGAAGCGCGCACGACCCGCACCTCGCCGGACTCGAGGGGTTGGCGCAGTGTCTCGAGCACGGCTCGAGAGAACTCCGGTAGCTCGTCGAGGAAGAGCACTCCACCCGTGGCCAGAGAGACCTCACCTGGACGTGGTGGCGCACCACCTCCGATGAGCCCGGGAGCGGAAATACTGTGATGCGGTGCGCGGAAAGGCCTTTCGCTGATCAGACCGGTCCCCGCACTGATGAGTCCGGCGGCGGAGTGAACGCGGGTCGTTTCGAGCGCTTCGGGCCGGGTCAACGGGGGGAGAATCGTCGCGATACGACGCGAAAGCAAGGTTTTACCGGAGCCCGGGGGACCAATCAAGATGAGATTGTGCCCACCGGCTGCAGCGACCTCAAGAGCCCGGCGAGCAGCGATCTGTCCTCGAACCTCGGAGAGATCGATCATTTCTCGAGAGGGCGGCGGCGCCTCAGGCGGCCAGGGACTCTGGGCGTTCTCTGCCCCACGCAGGTAACCAACAGCGGCCCCGAGGCTGTCAACCGCGACGACTTCGATTCCATCGACCTGGGCCGCCTCACGGGCAGCTCCCGGTGGCACGAGAATGCGCAGGAGGCCACTTTTTCGCGCAGCGAGGGCCGCGGAGAGCGTGCCCCGCGAGGATCGTAACCGACCATCGAGACCGACTTCGCCGTAGGCGAGGACCTGTTCGACGGCGCGAGCGAGTTCCGGGCGGGAGATGGCGGCGACGGCGAGACAGATCGGTAGGTCGAGCCCGGTGCCTGTCTTACGCAGGCCCGCGGGGGCGAGATTGATGATGATGCCCTGCTCGACCTCCTGGCTCTGCCACAAACCGTGGGATTGCAGCGCGACCTTCAGCCGGTCACGCGCTTCACGAACCTCCACTTCGGCTTGGCCAAGGATGGCAGAACGTGGAATGCCGGTGACCTGCGCCGCCTGCACCTCGACGCGGATACCGTCGATGCCGTGAAGCGCCGCGCCATAGGCACGGGCGATGCGCGGCCGGGGACCCATCGCGCCTCCTTTCTGAAAGCGAGGCTAGCTCGGAGGTCGCACGAGGGTGGCTGGAACGACGCCGGGCGGTCCCGGATGCGGGAAGAACGCGACGGAAAACCCGCCCGTCTACTGAACGCTGAGGCGGTCGCCGGGGTGAATGATGGCCCCGGGGGCGAGGCTGTTGAGGATCCGCAAGCGCTTAACGGTCACCCCATAGCGGCGGGCGATCTTGTAGAGCGACTCGCCTCGTCGCACAACGTGCACGGCCTGGGAACCGTTGGGAACGGCACGGCTGCTCGCAGCACGGGGAGTCGCGCCGCGCACCCTCGGGATCGTGAGACGCTGACCCGGACGAAGTATCGAACGTTTGTTCAGACCGTTAGCGCGCAGCAAGGCCCCCAAGGTCACGCCATAGCGCCGGGAGATCTTCCAGGCCGTCTCGCCTCGGCGGATGACATGTGCGCTCCCAGCGGACGCTGGAGTCGCCGCCCCCGCACGCTTTGCCCTCGCGGCGACGCGCGCACCCGGCTTACGGAGATAGAGCCGTTCGCCAACCCGAATGCGCGTCGAGCGCCCAAGGCCGTTCCAGGCCTGGAGTTGGGCAACACTGACGCCCTGGCGCCGCGCGATGCGCCCGAGGGTGTCACCCCGGCGCACCCGGTAGGCCCCATCGCCCGCGACACGCATCGGTGGGTGACGATAGCTGCCACGCGGCCCAGGCCCCTTCGGGATCTCCAGCACTCGACCGATGCTCAGCATCGTCCGACGCCCCATGCCGTTGGCGAGCTGAATGGCGCGCACGCTCGTGCCGTAGCGCCGCGCGATGGTCGAAAGAGTGTCGCCACGACGCACGCGGTGAAGCTGCTTGACGATCCACTTGCTCTTTGGAACTTGTGCCAAACGCTCACCAAAGTCGGCCGCCTGGCCAACGGGGAGTTTGAGTTGGTAGTTCGGGTACTTCGGCGGCGTCTGCCCGCGCCGCAACGCGGGGTTGAGCTGGCGCAGCAGCTTGACCGACACACCTGTCACCCGCGCCACGACCTCGAGGTCGACCTGATCGGGTACCGTAGCCAGTTCGTAGGGTATAGGCGAAGACTTGACCACGGCCCCGTGACCGAAGCGGGCCGGATCCTTCGAGATGATCGTCGCGGCCATAATCGCCGGGATGTAGTTGCGGGTCTCGCGCCGAAAGAAGTGCCGCCGCGAGAGAGTCCAGAAGTCCCTCGTGCCGGCCTTGCGTATCGAGCGACGCACCCGCCCTTCGCCAGCGTTGTAGGCCGCCAGAGCGAGCTTCCAGTCACCGAACTCCGCGTAGAGATCCCGCAGGTAGGTTGCGGAAGCCCGGCAAGAGGTCTCTGGGTCGGCGCGCTCGTCAACCCACCAATCGACCCGCATGCCGTAACGTCGCCCCGTCGCCGAAATAAACTGGAAGATGCCCCGTGCCCGTGCGCGTGAGTAAGCCGTCGTCTTGAAGCCGCTCTCGACGTGGGCGAGGTAGATCAGGTCCGAAGGAATACCCTCCTCCGCGAAGATCTCGCGGAAGCGCTCTTCGTACTGTCCTGAACGAGCGAGCGATGCTGCCATGTACTCGCCCAGCTTTCCGCCGTCACGGTAGACCTCGAGCCAGGCGAGAACCCGGTCATTCAGATCGACTGGCCAATCCGGGCTGACGTCCTGAGCAGCCTCCTCGACCTCCCCGACGTGCCGCGGATCCAGCGTCGGCTCTGGTCCCTCTAGCAGCTCCTCGTCTCGGCTTTCCATGGAAGTTTCGTCGAAACGCTCGGCGATCTCATCCGCCGCAGCCAGCCAGTCCTCCCGCTCAAGCTCAACCTCGGAGAGCAAGCGGGCGATGCCTTCGTCCCGGGACGCGAGGGGCTCGAGGCGCGCCGCAGCCTGGTCGAAGCTCTCCGCCGCCTCGTCGATCAAGCCGAGACGAGCCTGCTCGCGGGCGCTAAAAAGCAACCCTGCCAGCTCTTCGAAGAGCTGCTCGCGTTGCTCGGAACTCAGGGCCGGCTTCACAGGCGTCGCCGGAGAGGGGGCCGGTGGCAGGGGAGGGCGTTTCGCCGTGCTGACACAGCCGACAAGCGACAGGGATAACGTGACAGCCAGGACGCTTCCGAACGCAAGCAGACGGTTCCGGGCAGACTTCGAGGCGGGCGCTCGCAAGGGGCTACACTCCACGGATGCGTCCGGATCCGTCCCCGGACAGGGTCGAATATAGGCGACGCTTTCCCGCATCGTCAACGAAAGGGCGGAATGTGGCGGATCCCGTGTTGACCCGCTCGGTCTGGCCCCCTACTCTGGGGCACGCATGTCATTGACCCTATAGCGGACGGAGGAAGCACGCGGATGAGCAGGAAATTCGGGACCCCAAAGGCCATTCCTACGGGCGATTTGACCAGCGGCGACAAGGACAAGGCCTTGACGATGGCCGTCGGCCAAATTGAGAAACAGTTCGGCAAGGGCGCCGTGATGCGTCTCGGCTCAGACCGCAAGCTGGACATTCCCGCCATCTCGACCGGCTCGCTTTCGCTCGACTGGGCGCTCGGCATCGGTGGCGTTCCCCGCGGACGTGTCATCGAGATCTACGGGCCGGAGTCGTCCGGCAAGACAACCCTCGCATTGACGATCATCGCCCACGCGCAGGAAAACAACGGGCGTGCGGCCTTCGTCGATGCAGAGCACGCGCTCGACCCGGTCTACGCCGCCAAGCTTGGCGTTGACGTCGACAACTTGCTCGTTTCTCAACCCGACAGCGGCGAGCAGGCGCTCGAGATCGCTGAGGTCCTTGTTCGTTCGGGCGCGCTCGATGTGCTCGTCATCGACTCGGTCGCAGCGCTCGTGCCCCGGGCGGAGCTCGAGGGCGAAATGGGTGACAGCCACGTAGGCCTTCAGGCCCGGCTCATGAGCCAGGCACTGCGCAAGCTGACCGGCATCGTCTCCAAGAGCCACACCTCGCTGATTTTCATCAACCAGCTGCGCGAGAAGGTCGGTGTGATGTTCGGCAGCCCCGAGACGACCTCCGGCGGACGCGCCCTCAAGTTCTACGCGAGCCAACGCATTGACATCCGGCGTATTGGCGCCCTCAAGGATGGCGAAATGGTCGTGGGCAACCGCACCAAAGTCAAGATCGCCAAAAACAAGGTGGCCCCTCCCTTCCGGCAGGTCGAGTTCGACATCATCTACAACCATGGCATCTCTCGCGAAGGCGACCTGATCGACCTCGGCATCGCGCACAAGCTCGTGCAAAAATCCGGCTCATGGCTCAGCTGTGGCGATGTGCGCCTCGGACAGGGCCGGGAAAATGCCCGAGCCTTCCTGCAAGAGAACCGCGACGTGGCGGCCAAGCTTGAAAGTCAGCTCCGCGAGATCCTCGGCCTCACACCGAAAAAGACCTCGTCGGAGGACACCGCTGACAGCAAGAAAGCGACCGATCGCGAGAATCTCCCTGTGCCACCCCCAAGCGGTGGAAGCCGCCGTCGCCCAGGCGCAACAGCGTAGTTCTCGCACAAGGCGGGACTTTATCGGGGGCGTGCTTCGGCGCGCCCCTCTCTCATGCACTCGCGCGCGCGCTCGGTAGTCGTGACAGCCCCGTGAACTATTCTGGCTCCACAACCGTTCTATATTGGGCTGCGATGGCTCTCACAGGACGAACGATCGTCCTGCGAGGGTCCCGCGACGACGATCGCTGGGGGTTCAGGCAAGACGATGAAGTACCGCATCGGCCTATTGCTCCTTTTGCTGAGCCTGACCCTCTCGGATCGGGCCTTGCTCGTATACCAGGAGCTACGCTTCGCTGACTTTGGCGTCCGAGCGAAGCTGGTCCAAGGCGATCTACTCATCGACCAAGTCCCTGAACGCGATGAGCTCGGTCAACCCTTCCCCTTCTTCGAGGTGGGCGTACGGGTCGGCGACCGTCTCGAAGGGCTGTTCAACCTGCACGGAGAAGGTGGCGCCATCCACTCGATCGCCGACTACGGCGACCGGTTGCGCATCATTCCTCCCGGAGAGGGATGCGTCGCCCTGATCAATCGCCTCGAGCCGGATGGTCGAGAGTCATCCCTTCGCTTGGTCGTGCCAGCTCCCCCGCCGCGGCAGCGACGCCGACTGTCGCTACTGCTCTCCCTCGGAAACCGGATCGATGTCCCTCTGCTGGCCGCTCTCGCCGCAACCCTGATTGGCCTGGCCAAACCTCGGGATAATCTGGCCTTCCTCGCCAGCCTGATGTTCTTCGCTTTCTCGGGCATCTTCCTCGAGGGGACCTACCGCTACCCGACCCCGCTGCGGGAGGTCAGCCTGCTCTTCCGCAGCGTGACGCGCAGCTTCACACCTTACCTTGTGATGGTCTTCTTTCTGCTCTTTCCCGTGGCCTCGCCGATCGAACGCCGCTTTCCTTGGATCAAAAAGGCGGCCTTGGCTCCTGTCGTCGTGTTCACCGTCTTCGGCGTCGCGCGAGACCTATCGGCCTACCTGTCCTTCGAGGCCTTCGGTCGTGTCGCGCTCGCCACGGAACGCGTCGGCGTTCGGTTTCTCCAAGACTACGTCGAGCTACCGCTGATGGTCGGCATGATCACACTCGGGGTCGTCTCTCTCGCCGCCAATACGCTGAGCGCGCAGACGCGCCAGGAACGCCACCGCCTGCAATGGCTGGCCTTCGGGACGGCAGCCGGGCTGCTTCCGCTCTTCAGTGTTGCCATGCTCAACTGGCTCGGCGTGCGCCAGCCGAGCTGGTTACCGGTCGTCGTGCTGCCCATCGTCGGGCTCTTCCCTCTTTCGTTCATCTACGTCGTGCTGCGACACCGCGTCTTCGGCATCCGCCTCATCGTCCGCAGGGGGTTGCGCTACGCCCTGGTTTCTCGCGGTTTCATCGCCTTCGAGGGGCTCGCGATCTTCGCCGCCCTGCACTTTCTTGTGACGCCGCTCCTGACGACGGATGCCGGCATCCCCTCGAGCATCGCGCCCCTGGGCACCGCCCTCGCCGCACTGCTGCTCGCGCTCGGCATCCGGCGTGTCAACCGCTGGGTGCTTCCGGCGATCGACAGACGCTTCTTCCGTGACGTCTATGACGCGCGCCGCTTGCTCGTCGATCTTACCCGCGCAGCAAGGCGCCTCGTCTCCAGGCCGGAGCGCCTACTCGAAGTCGTCGCCGAGCAGATCCTCCACGCGCTACACCCTCGACAGGTCGCCATCTTCCTCGCCGAGGAGAGCTTCGATGCACTGGACAACGCTCCGACCCTGGGCTTGGCACCAGCGACCTCCCGGCCTCCAGAAGCATCCGGGCCTGCGGTGGATCCGGTCGCCCCCATGCTGCCGACAGCCGGCCACGGCTTGAACGGCGGAGACGCAGGGCAAGCCGCCGCCCTCCGCGGCTTCCGTCTGCACCTTCACCGCTTCGAGCCCACACTGCGTTTCGCCGGCGGCGCGGCTCCGATCGATCCCGACGAGTTCGGGTTGCTGGCCTCCCCTTTCCCCGAGAGAGAGAGCGACCTCAACGGCAGCCCCTCAGAGGTGCTTGACATTGATCCCGAATCGCCGCGGGTGCGTCGCGGCCGGGCGGTGACGGTGCCGATCTCCTGGATGGAACTACGCGATACTTTCGACGGGCGACTCGTAATCCCTCTGGCGACGGGTCCGCGACTGCTCGGCTTCATCACCTTGGCCAGCAAGCTCTCCGAAGAACCCTACTCCCGGGAGGATCATGAGCTGCTCCTCACCGTCGCGGAGCAGGTCGCCGTCGCGCTCGACTACGCACGCCTCGCCCGGCGCGCCGCCGAGCAAGACCGTATGCGCCGCGAGATGGAGATCGCCGGTCACGTCCAGAACCAACTCCTGCCCCAGGTCTTCCCCAAGATGCGCACACTTTCCTACACCGGCACCTGTCGGCCGGCGCGGGGCGTAGGCGGCGACTACTTTGACTTCCTCAAGCTCGACGAACACCGCCTCGTCATCGCTCTCGGAGACATCTCCGGCAAGGGTGTTTCGGCGGCCCTTTTGATGGCCTCGCTCCAGGGCGCGCTGCGAGCCCATGCCGCGGACCATTGTGAAGATCTCTCTGGCCTCGTCTCCGACCTGAACAAGCTCATGTGCTCATCGACCGGCGCCGGGCGCTTCGCGACCCTCTTCCTTGGAGTTTACGACGACCGCGGCCGAGAGCTGTGCTACGTCAACGCGGGACACTTACCGCCGATCGTCGCTCGCCCCGGACGCAACGGCGACCTGTCGACGGTCCACCGCCTCGCTCCCAGCGGCATGGTCATCGGTGTCTTAGACGACACCGACTACGAAACGCGACGGATCTTCCTCAAACCGGGCGATGCGCTGGTGATTTTCTCGGACGGCCTGACCGAAGCCGAGGCCCACGACGGCGACATGTTCGACGAGGAGCGCGTCGTCAACCTTGTCCAGGACAACGCCCGCCTCGACGAATCCGCGCTGCAGAATCTCCTCCTCGCCAAGGTCGACGACTTTGTCGGCGACGCCCCCCAGGGCGACGACATCACAACCATCGTGGCCCAGGTCCACTGAGCCGCAGATCCCCGTCCAACGGAGCCTTGGCGCCCTTGACGCCCCGCGCTTCGACCTCTAAAGTCTCCCGAGTCTTGGCCGTGCCCAGGTAGCTCAGTTGGTAGAGCACGTGACTGAAAATCACGGTGTCGACGGTTCAATTCCGCCCCTGGGCACCAGCTATCTCAACAAGTTGAATGTTTCTGAGTATCTGCGAGGAAGACCGCAG
>CAYSMT010000084.1:0-8780 GCA_964432135.1 uncultured Acidobacteriota bacterium | reverse complement strand
GAGCGGGAGAGCGTGTCGGATCGGCGACGCTTGAAACACTCTTCGCTCCACGGTGGGCACAACCTAAGGCACGCGCTCGTCAAGCGACCAGCGCCGATGCTCCCGGCGCAGCGAGAAGACGCGGCTAAGTGCGCCCACCGACCCATCACCACGAATCTGCGCACGCACCTCGATTCCTCGCGATGCCGAGAGAACACGCAGCTCAATCTGATGCTCCCCACGAGGGAGCTTGAAGAAAGCCGTCACGGGTTTGCCGGGCCGATCGCCGCGCGTCGGACCGAAACGCACTCTCGCGGCGGAACGACCATCGACCAGAACCTCGACTAGGCCCTCCTCGAGCTCATGGTAAACCGTCAGTTCGCCTCTCGAAGAGGCCTTTGCGGGATCCGCCGTGGCCACAGGCGAAGGCTGGCGCACAACGGGCGGCGACTTCTCTCGCACGAGCGCAACGGTTGGCTTCGCCTCGGATACCTTCGGCCGAGGCGTGCTCGCGGCCGGAGGCTCGCGCGCGGGAGGGTCAGCTGATCTGGGAAGGGCGAGCGCTACCGTCGAAGCGGAAGGAGGTGGGCGCCGCGCCGGCCGGCGTGACTTGGCGCGCGCTTCCCGGCGCGCGTACTTCTCGAGCAAGCGTCTATCGGGCAGACGATAGGTCTCCGTCCTCGGAGCGGGCCTGGAGATGGCGGGAGGAAGCTCCGCCGCAGCGACAACCTGCGACGACTCACCGCCCGAGGAGATCAGCGGTGTCTCCCCCTGCCCAACCGAGGGCAGCTCCCGCGCCATGACCTCTTCGCCAGATGGGCGGCCCGCAACGACCGGTGACACATGATGCGGCGGAGCGAAGTGGGCGAGCCAAGCCTCGCGCTGGGGCCACCCCACACCGACAAACAACGCCAGCACGACACCGACGGCGAGCGCGACCGAGCGCAGACGCGTCCAACGCCTCACCTTGTGCACGGGCAGGCGCCGCCATGTTCGCTCCATGGGATCGTCAATCCCCGCCGCGAAGGGCCTTCCTTTCTGCTCTCCAGGCCGTGGCAACGCGATGCTTTCGAGCGCCACAGCCATGGCCTCGCCATCGGGAAAGCGCTGCGCCGGATCCTTGGCCAACGCTCTAAGGCAGAAGGCGTCGAGTTCGGCGGGAACTTGCAAGCCCCGAGCCGAGGGCGGCACAGGCAGCTCGTGAAGCGAGCGATAGACGATCTCGCGTACTGTGCGTC
This sequence comes from uncultured Acidobacteriota bacterium, assembly GCA_964432135.1. Lineage (GTDB taxonomy): Bacteria > Acidobacteriota > Polarisedimenticolia > J045 > J045 > JANTFM01. The sequence continues at coordinate 7,563 of CAYSMT010000084.1, read as the reverse complement.
CCTCGAAAGGCCGGGCTCCGCACAGGCAACGGTAGAGCACGACCGCCAGCGAGTAGAGGTCGGCCCGACCATCGATCGGGCGACCCTGCCACTGCTCAGGTGCCACGTAGGCAGGTGTTCCGAGGAAGTAGCCTCGTCCACCGGCGACACGCGCCATCGCCCCAAGCTCGCCGGCGACACCGAAGTCCGTGATCTTGAGTGTGCCATCATCGGTGACGAGCAGGTTGGCCGGCTTGATGTCCCGGTGAACGATGCCTTGACGATGGGCGCAATCAAGGGCACGAGAGGCCTGGATTGTCAGCGAAACAGCTTCGTCCACCTCGAGACGCTCGCGACGACGCAACCTATGTTGGAGGCTCTCACCCTCGACATACTCGGTGACGAGCCAAGCACCCTCATCCGTGACGCGTGCCTCGATGACACGCACGACCGCGGGATGGCGCACACGGGCCAGAAGGCGCGCCTCGCGCTCGAGACGTGCCGCGAGTTCTTCGCGCCGCCGCCCGGAATGACTTCGATGGCGGAAAACCTTGACGGCGACATCGCGCCCTGTCAGCCGGTCGCAAGCCCGGTAGACAACACCGCTCTCGCCACGACCGATCTCCTGGAGCAGTTCATAGCGATCGACGGTTGCACTCGTGCTCGTCATCGCGCGCTCCGCAGCAGCTCGGTCGTGGTGGCCCGGCCCCACCTCGTGTCCCGCGCCAGAAGCTCCTTGCCATATGCACCGGCCTTCGACCTCCCTGGCTGCGTTAGGCCTCCCCCGCATACTCTTCGAATTTCGTCGTCGGCTCGCCTTGACAACGTCGCCGATGGCTCACCAAATGGGACAAAGAACTGCCGGCGCGGAACACTGGCGGACGCTTGTTGCTTCTTCGCGCGCGGTTGATACATCGCTCAGCCCGATCCTCGCGCACACGGGACCCTCTCCCGGGTGCGGCCAACCCCTCCCGCTAATGTAGGGTCGCTACCCCTGAAAGGGCCCGTCCAAGAAGGGATTCCTGGCATCTCGAAGGAACCGGCGGATCCAAAGCGTCGAAACGCCAGCAATCCGGACAAACGCGAATCGATCAGGACGCCGCAGCGGCGGGCTTGGCTACCTCGAGGGGAGCCCCATCGCGGATCCAGGCGAGAGTCTGCTCAAGGAGATGATCAGTAGAGCCCTTCTTTCCCTTGTCGAGATCGAGCGTGGAGCGTACAGGAAAACTCTTGGCTGGCGTGAGACCCTCTCCCGCCCAGCGCGTCCCAGCGCTCGTTTCGATCGCTCGCGTGGAGAGCAAGATCTGCCCTCCCTCGCGCAGCGGAATCACCTCTGGCAGAACACCCAGACCGTAGGTCTTGCGCCCGCAGCTCACGGCCGAGGACTTTTCGCTGAGTAGCGCGGCGAGAGCTTCGCCCATTCCCGCGGTGGACGCGTCGGTCAGCACATAAACCGCCGTCGGCAGCACAGGCTGAGTCGCCGTCGGAGCCGTGATGACCTCTGTCTTGCCAATCCTCGGGACGAAGCGCATCAGCGATCCGCCGGCGAAAAGCAGGCCAGAAAAACGAGAGACCGAAGCCGGGTCGAGACCGATCACGGCGCGCAAATCGATCAGCAGCGCTGACGTCGAATGAGTCACCTGAGCCGCTCTAAGACGGCGGCCCAGGAGAACGGGATCCACCCGCTCGATTGAACGCAAGCGCAGGTAGAGCAAACCGTCACCTTTGTCTTCGAGGGTGAAACCGGCATCTGTCGGAACGCTCAGCTCAAGACTAATCTTTCTCAGCTTGAACTCGCTGCCGCCAAATACGACAAGATCAAGACGCTCGCCGGGAGACCCCGCAACGAGCCGTTCGAGCAGCGGCAAGGCGAGGTTGCGCGTCGGCGTGTCCGCGACCTTCCATATTTGGTCGCCGACTTTGAGCCCTACCGCATCGGCAGGCCCTCCCGGATCGATGCGAACGATAATCGGCACACCACCGGAAGGCAGCAGCTCGAAACCGGGGCGCGCCGGTCCCGGTGACTTCTGTAGCAAAGCAAGCTGTTCATCGGAGAGATAGCCGCTGACCGCATCGAGGGAGGCGAGCATCCCCTGATAAGCCCCCTGGAGAAGCTCGGGCTCGTCGACGGCTTCGACGTAGTTCGCGTTCGTTAGCGCCCAGACCTCTTGAAACACATTGAGGTAGCGGTAAGCGTTGCGATGGGACAAACCCGCGGCGAAGGCCAAGGAAGCAACGATACCCACGCCAACGAGCAGGAAGATGGCGACATAGCGACTGCGGCTGATTCGTCTCATATCGTTAATAAGAATAGGCTCACCCGCACGATTCGGCCAGAGGCTCACGAGAGCCTTCGCCTCCGGGAATCCTCTTCTCGCTTCAACCTCTCACAACGAGTACAGGGCACGGTGCTTTGCGGATGACCTTCTCAGCAACCGACCCGATCAACAAATGCAGCGCTCCCGTTCGTCCATGGGTGGGCATGACGATCAGATCGACTCCCATGTCCTCCGCGACACGAATAATCTCTGCGTGAGGCACGCCGAACTCTGTGCGAAACACGACGTCGAGCCCCTCGCGTTTTTCTTCGGGCAAGAGCTCGGGCAGGCTCTTGTCAGCCCGCTCGCGCAACGACTCGATGATCTCGTCATAGCGGAAGCCGGCAACATCCGGCAACAAAGCCGGAGGCGCATCGACGACGACATGCAGCACGACAAGACGCGCCCGCCTCTCGAGGGCGAGATCCCGCGCGGTCTCGAGGCCGAGACGGGAGTTCTCAGAAAAGTCCGTCGGGCTGAGGATCGTCTTCCAGGCTTTCATCGGGAGCACCTCCCAGGAAGTGCGGGCCGCCCCGCCTTGCGCACGCAAGCCCCCCACGCCGAGCCTCAAAGCGTATTCTACTCCAAGCGGGTGCTCCCATCGCCTCGGCCCGCCGGAGGAGTCGTAATGGTCGATACGCCTTGCATCAGCGCTTGCCTTATCGTGCGCGATGAGGCGCAGAATCTCCCTGACTGCCTGCGTTCACTCGCGCCGCTGGCCGACGAAATCATTGTCGCAGATACGGGTTCAGAGGATCAAAGCCGAGAAATTGCAAGGGCTGAGGGTGCCCGCGTCATTGAGATTTCCTGGGAGGACGACTTCGCGCGCGCGCGCAACGCTGTGCTCGCCGAGGCCACGGGGGAGTGGATCCTCGTGCTCGACGCGGACGAACGCCTTCATCCCGCTGACGAAAGCGCCCTGCGAGCCCGGCTCGCGGCGACGCAAGCCGAGGCCTTCACGCTCGAGATCCGCTCCCGCCTCATGGGAGACGCCATCTCAACCTCTCACATCGTTCGCCTCTTCCGCAACCGGCCCGCATTCCGATACCGCGGGCGTCTGCACGAGCAGATCGCCCCCGCCATCGCCGCGTGGCTCGGCCGCGAGGCGATCCAACCGGAACGATCGGGGCTCATAGCCGATCACGACGGTTATCTCCCCGAACAACGCCGCGCGCGCGGCAAGGTCCAACGCAACGAAACGCTGCTTCGCCGCATGGTCGAGGAGGAGCCGGAAAGTGGCGACGCGTGTTTTCTCCTGGCCCGCGAGCTCCACCAGGAGGTCGGTGGCGATCTACTCCGCACGCCGCGATCGCGCGAGGCGACCGCCCTCTATGATCGCGCCTTCGAGCTCATCGGAGACCGCCCCCTCGCCCACGTAGCCGATCTCGGCGTGCGGCGCCTGCGCGCCCACATCCTCTGGAATCGCCGTGATGGCGTCGCGAAGGAGCTCGAAGCGTTGCGTAAGCGCTTCGGCCCCTCATTCTTGCTCGCCTTCGTCCGTGGCGAACTCGCCTTGGCCGAAGGGCATCCAGAGGCGGCCGCAGAGAGCTTCAAAGCTTGTCTCGGGCTCGCCGGCGCCCCAGGCAGCCCGCTGGGCGAGCTTGACGAACGCTACACCCACTGCTGGCTTCTTGAGCGCCTTGGCCGCGCCCGTCTCGCTGGAGGTCAGCTCACCACCGCCCGCGAATACGCGCTCGAGGCCAAGGCCAGAGGCGAGAACGAGGCCGGCCCGCGCCTGCTTCTCGCCGCCATCGCCCTCGCACAAGAGCAAACCGCGCAGGCGTTGACCTTACTGGTGGAAGGTGCCAAGTGTGCTGCCTACGACCCACGTCCCCAGCTCGAACTCGCCCGGATTCTCGTTGCCACCGAGCGTTTTCCCGCAGCCGAAAAGTGTCTTGACGCCGCGTTGCGCCTCGCGCCCGGTTGGGAGGATGCCCTCGCTCTTCGCAGCACCGTTCAAGGAAGAACGTAGAGCACAACGACGACACTCACCCCGTAGAGCAAAACATTGATCAAGAAGGGCAAATCACTCACAACCTCTCGTGCAGGTCGGCCTCCTTCGCCCCGCTGGTGAACCATGAAAAAGTAGCGGAAGATGCCATAGAGCACGAAGGGCACGGTCAGTCCAAGATAGGGCGTCCCTAGTTTGACAGCCGTCAGGGGATCAAAAGCATAGAGCAAGTAGCACAGCACCGTCGAGGCTGTGACCACGGCGATCATCTGGTCCAAGAAGGTCTCTGAGTAACTCTCGAGCACGACGCGATGTGCCGAGGCCTCGTCCTCGAGGCTGGTCAGTTCCTGCCGACGCTTGCAAAACCCGAGAAACAGCGCGAGGAGCGAGCTGCAGATCAGAAGCCAATTGGAAAAGCTGACATCGATCGCCACCGCACCCGCGATCGCTCGCAGAGCATAACCTCCCGCGAGCACCATGACATCGAGGATCACGATACGCTTGAGCCAGAACGAGTAGAGATAGCAAAGCGTCGCGAAGAGCAGCCCAACGATGAAGGTCATCGATGACAGCCACAGGCAGGCTCCGAGGCCCACGAGAACAATCACGAGGGCCGCGACCCCAGCCAGGAGCGGGCTCACGATGCCGGCGGCTATGGGACGTGAGCGCTTGATCGGATGAAGCTGGTCCTTCCTGCGATCGACGATGTCGTTGACTAGGTAGACCGAAGAAGAAAGGAGGCAGAAGGCTACGAAAGCGATCCCGGCCCGCGAGACCATCGCTGTCTCAAGAAGATTGCCGGAAAAGAAGAGCGCAGCAAGCACGAAAACATTCTTGCCCCACTGATGAGGCCGAAGACTCCGCAGCAGACCGGCGCTCCTCCTCACTTTGAAGCGTCCTCTTTGGCCTCGCTCCGTTCATGGAGGGTGACAATCGAGATGACCTCGAACGCGCGTTCGCCCCCCGGCGTACGCACAACGACATCGTCTCCCTCCTTCTTATCCACGAGCGCCTTGCCGATGGGCGAAGTGATCGAAACTTTCCCCTGATTGGGATCACCCTCGTCCGGGATGACGAGCTCGTAGACAAGCTCCTGCTCCGTGTCGAGATCCTCGAGGGTGACAATCGAGCCAAAACCAACGCGGTCTCGTGGAACCGAGCTGAGCTTGATCGTGGCGAGTTGGGCCAAGCGTTGCTGCAGTTGTCCCACCCGAGCCTGCAAAAAGCGCTGGCGATCGAGCGCCGCGTGGTACTCGGCGTTCTCCCGCAGATCGCCGAGGGCAGTGGCCTTCTCGATCTCTTTGGGAATCTCGTACCGCAGCTCGTGTTCGAGTAGCTTAAGCTCCTTCTCCACCCGCTCTCGGATCTCTCTCATCTTGCCCTGCCTCTCGCGCGGCGCGCCAGCGTTTCTCGTCGGTTAGCGGTCTCTCGGTGGCGGTGCGGTGTCGAAGAAGTGGAAATCGAGCTTCTCGATCCGCTCTCGATGAGCCTCGAGCCACGCCCGCGTCTCCGGGTCGATATGATCGAGCACCGCCTGCTTGTTGCGAAAAGCGAAAGGACGAAGAAACTCGATCTGATGCCGCACCGAGGCCAGACGCGTCTCGAGCTCCTCGAGCTCCTCGGGTTCCTCGGGGGGGTTGTTCGCGAGATGGCGGGTGATTCCTTGCTCGAGCTCGCGCAGCGCACGGATCAAGAAGAACTCCCGCGGCTCTCCCTCCCGAACAGCACGCAGCCAACGGCCATAAACCAGATAGGTCAAACGCTGGTAGTCACCGTAACCCATGTTTCGCTCGGCACCCAGATCGCGCACCTTCTTCGCAAGGCTGAAGATCGCCAGAAGTGAGGGGCCGATCGTCGGCGCCGTGCCCGCCTCGCGCAACGCCCACTGCTGGATCGGCATCTCATACTTCGTATAGGTCGGAAGCAGCCCCTCGCGAATCTCCAGAAAATGTTCGAGAACCTCGGGCTTCTCCGGCCCCCAAGCCGCGCGGATCAGCGCTCGAAAGTCTTCCTCGGTCTTAGGATCAGCCGTCGCAAACGCGGGCGCCACAAGCGCCAGCGCGAAACCCACGGCAAGCAGGCCGCCGATCACACGCCTCATGCCCCCTCCCCTCAGCTCGACGCGTTTTCGGCGTACAACGCCTCAACGGCCTGCTCAATCTTCTGGACATCTCCCGTACCAATCCACTCACCAACAACCTTGCCCTTCCCATCGAGGAGCAGCACAGTGGGGTAGCCCATGACAGGACCCCAAGCGCACGCTGTGCGCTCGGCATCCTCGTCGAGCAGCATCTCGTAGCTGACCCTCAGCCCCGGGATCGTCTTCTCGGCGAGCTTGCGCGCGTTGCCGTCCGCCATGACCCCAATGACCTTCAAGCCCTGCTCCTTGTACTTCTGATGAATAGCCTCGATGTGGGGCATGGCGGCCAGGCAAGGTGCGCACCAAGTGGCCCAATAGTCCACGAGCATCGGCTGACCCTTCCCGAGATCCTGAAGCAAGGTCTCGCTGCCATCACGCGCGATGAGGGTCAATGCCGGCGCGAGTTCGCCCTCTTCAAGGAAGGTATCTCGGCAGGGTGCCTGGGAGGCAGAATCGTCCGCCTTGGCCGCATCACCGACCTTGCCCGCGTCGCCGCAGGCAGCCGCCAACGCCATTAAAACAAAGGGGAGGAAAAAGGAAAAACCCTTTCGGCCAGACCCGAACGTCGTCATCATCTCGCATGACCCTCCGCGCCGGCGCTGCGGGCCGGCGCCCGTTAACCCAAGAACCCGCAGATGATAGCCGCCACGCCACGATCTGGCACGCGGCAAGGAGATCGTGGTGACCGATCGAGCCGAGAACCCCTCCCGCCTCGCTGTCTTCGGATCGTCAGAAGCCGCCCCCACCACCGCTCTCTACGAACGGGCGCGGCGCGTCGGCCTTGAGACTGCTCAGCGAGGCGTGACCATCATTACGGGAGGATATGGCGGCGTGATGGAAGCGGCGAGCCGCGGAGCTCGCGAGGGTGGTGGCCAGGCCCTCGGAGTGACCTGCGCACGTTTCGAGCGTGAACCCAATCGTTGGCTGAGCGAAGAGCTGATCGAAGACAACCTCTTGCGCCGCACGGAGCAGCTCTGCCTGCTCGCGAGGAGCTATGTCGTGCTTGGGGGGATGGCGGGCACCCTCGCGGAGCTCTCCTTCCTTTGGGCCCTCGCACGAGCGGGAGAGCTCACCGGCCGGATCGTGCTCCTCGACGAAGCCTGGGAGAGGCTCTATCGTGAGCTGGCCGCCGCGGGAACGCTGGACGGTGCCTGCCAGAACGCAACCTGGATCGC
>CAYSMT010000083.1:0-8785 GCA_964432135.1 uncultured Acidobacteriota bacterium | reverse complement strand
TGGCGATTTGAGTGTGTACGACCGCGCCGTGAAGCGGGCAGCCCTCGATCTCAAGCGGAAGTTTCGCGACGCCAGCGATGCGCGCACCAAAGGCGATCAGCGGCCGCACGACGCGCGCCATTGGGCGCTGGGACAACGAAGCATCCCCGACGAGACGAAAGCGACCGCGCCGGCCGGCGAGCAAACCGCAGAGCAGTCTCGCGGTCGTTCCCGAGTTGCCGCAATCGAGAATCAGCGGCCCGCCCGGCGCCAACCGATCGAAGCCCTCCCAACCTTTTCCCTCAATGAGCAACACCCCCGCATCATCGCGCAGCGACACACCGAGAGTCTCAAGGCAACGGCGCGTCGAAGCGACATCCTCGCCCGGCGCGAGCGCGCTAATCCGGCTGCTCCCACGAGCCAATGCCGCAAAGAGGAGCGCTCGATGGGAGATCGATTTGTCGCCGGGAACACGCAGAACACCCTCGAGGCGACGCAACGTTTCGAGCCTCAGGCTTTCAGGCATGGCGCCTCCTGTCCTCACGCAGACAGCCGTGCTGCCGGAAACGCACCAAAACCGCAACCCACAGGCTGTAGCGAGTAAGGTGCACGTGCTTACCCCTGCGTGTCTACCGACCACCGAGCCGCACGTCAACTGCCTCCATGCGAGCTACGTTACACTCGGGTGCCGAACAGCCGGCCCATTCTGCCCAGGAGACTCCATGCCCTTCCTCCATCCATCCTCACAGGCGACGGCCATGACTCACGGCGAACGGGAGATCTCCTACGAAGAGCTTCACAAGAGTATCAACCACCTCGCTGACCGCTTCGGTGCCTGGCGAGGCGAGAGGATAGCGATCTTCGCGGAGAACCGACCGGAATGGGTCTTCGCCCTCTATGGCGCCTGGCGGGCGGGAGTGACCGTCATTCCCATCGACCCGATGTCCTCCGTCGAGGAGCTCACCCACATTCTCGCAGATGGCACGCCGGGAGTCGTTGTTTGCTCAAGGACGACCCGCAAAATTCTGAAGGCCGCCCTTGGTACATTCGAAAACCATCCAGAGCTTGTTGACCTCGACGAAGCCGCACCCTGCAAAGAAGGCGAAACACCGGCGGTCGGTGGCAGCTTCCCGGAACCCGATGCCAACGCACTGGCCCTGATCATCTACACCTCGGGCACGACGGGCGACCCCAAGGGGGTCATGCTCACCTTCTCGAATCTCGAATCGAACCGCCGCTATGTCGAGCGAGTCGACATTTACGACGCCGATACGCGCGTCATCGCGCTGCTCCCCTTCCACCATAGCTTCCCACTAATGGGCTGCATCGTCGCCCCGCTGAGCGTGGGAGCCATGAGTGCGATCGTCGATGATCTTTCGGCGGAGGCCATTCTCGCCACCCTAGTGCAGCGACGCATCACGATAGTCATCGGCGTGCCACGTCTGTACAAGCTGCTGCATGCCGGTCTGATGAGAAAGGTGCGGGGCAACCCCCTCGCACGCCTCCTTTTCTGGATCTCACGGCACGTGGGCAACCTCGCGCTCAGCCGCGTGCTCTTCCGCCCGGTTCAGAAAGCTTTTGGAGGGCACATCGCTTTCTTCATCAGCGGTGGCGCGCGTCTCGACCCGGAGGTCAACCGGGAGTTGCGATGGCTTGGCTTCGAAACCCTTGAAGGATACGGCCTGACCGAAACCTCCCCGATGTCGACCTACAACCCTCCAGGCGCCGTCAAGGTCGGCAGTGTCGGCATTCCGATCGACGGCGTAGAGCTGAAGGTTGAGCAAGGTGAGCTGCTGATCCGCGGTCCCAACGTGATGCGCGGCTACTATGGTAAGGTCGCGGCCACGACGGAAGCGATACGAGGCGGTTGGTTCCACAGCGGTGATCTTGGCCACATCGACGAGAACGGCTACGTTTTTATCACGGGCCGCAGCAAAGAGATCATCATCCTCGACAACGGGAAGAACATCAACCCAGAAGAGATCGAAACAAAGATCGCCGGCGCCTATCCGCTCGTCAGGGAGATCGGTGTCTACCAGACCGGCGAGCGTCTGGCGGCGATCGTCGTGCCCTCGCTCGAGACGGCACGCGCACAGGGTATCGTCAACCTCGAAGAGGCGGTCCGCTGGTCAGTCATCGACAGCTACAACAGACGGGCCGCCCCCTATAAACGCATCACCGAGTTGACCGTTGTCAATCGAGAGCTTCCCCGCACCCGTCTCGGCAAGCTGCGCCGTTTCGCGCTGCCTACCCTCGAAACGCGGCGCGCTCCCGCAGAGAATGCGGCCGGTCAACCCGAGGGGCCAGAGTATCTCTTGATCAAAGGTTATCTCGAGGAGCTCAAAGGAACGACACTTGGCCCCGATCAACATCTCGAGCTCGACCTCGGCCTCGATTCGCTCGACAAGGTCGAGCTGCTCGCCTTCCTCGAGCACAGCTTCGGTGTACGACTCGACGAGGAGCTGTTGCTCTCACACACAACCCCCCGAGAACTCGCAGCAACCATGGCTGAGCAAAAGACGCGGATCGAGGAGGAATTCCTCGAGTGGAGGGACATCCTCACTCAAGACCGCCCCGTCACCCTGCCCCGCCGGGCGCTCGCTCTCATGCTCTTGCGTTGGGTCTTTCATCCCTTCTCGCGACTCTACTTCCGTCTCGACGTGCAGGGACTCGAGAAGCTGCCGCAACGCGGTGCCTTTATCATTACTCCCAACCACCAGAGCCACCTCGACGGCCTGATCATCGCTACCGTCCTGAGGGCACCCACCCTCAAAAACACCTATTTCTTCGCCAAGGAGAAGCACTTTGCTTCTTGGTGGCGTCGCTTGTTCGCGACCAACAGCAACATCATCGTGATGAACCTCAACCGCGAGCTCAAGGAATCCGTCCAGAAGATCGCTGCCGTCTTGCGCCGAGGAAAGAACATGGTCATCTTCCCCGAAGGGACGCGCAGTCAGGATGGAACGCTGCTCCCCTTCAAGAAGATCTTCGCCATCCTAAGCAAGGAGCTTGATGTTCCTGTAGTACCCGTGGCCATCAACGGCTCTCTACACTCACTGGCAAGCGGAAAGCTCATTCCGCGTCCGGCACGGATCCGCCTCGAGTTTCTCTCCCCAATCCACCCTGGGGCTCATGACTACACCTCCCTCACGACCATCACCCGCGACACGATCCAAAACAGGTGTCCGCCATCTTTCCCAACGAAGGGGTAGCTTGGGGGGAGATAGCTCCTGGCCAACTTTCTCGTGGCCGGAACGACTTGTTACGGAAACGACGTCTTTCCAGGAGAAACGGCTAGCAACTGCCGATCGGGGACTGACCTGGAAAAGCGTCTGTCACGACATTGCGACCAGGGCGGCGAGCGAACGCTCGGGTCGCGCTCCGAAATGGGAAATGATCTCGGCTGCAGCGATCGCGCCGCAGCGACCTGCCGCTTCCAAGCTTCCGCCGCGAATCAGTCCGTGAAGGAAACCCGCGGCGAAGAGATCACCTGCTCCCGTAGTGTCGACTACACTCTGGACGGGATGAGGCAGTATCTCGACCCGCTGATCGCCGGAAACGATGACTGCACCCCGTGCCCCTCGCGTGAGCGCCGCGATCTCACAGTGCCTCCGAAGCGCCGCCGTCGCCGCGACGAAATCCGTCTCGTAGAGCGCGCAGATCTCGTCCTCGTTCGCGAAAACAATATCGATGTGGTCAGCGATGAACTCCCGAAAGGCCACACGGTGCCGATCGACACAAAACGAGTCTGAGAGTGTCAACGCCACGCGCCGCCCCTGCCCATGCGCAAGCCGCGCCGCCAGGACGAATGCCGCCTTGGCCTCCGGCGAATCGAAGAGATAACCCTCGAGATAGACCAAGCGCGCACGACGTACGAGCTCGGCATCGATATCTCGCTCAGCGAGGAGGGCACTTGCTCCGAGGAAGGTCATCATCGTGCGTTGGGCATCCGGGGTGACGAGGATCAAACAACGCGCCGTACCGACGTCGCCCTCGAGGGGAGGCGTCTCGAAGAGCACCTCTTGGGCCCGGATTTCGCGCGCGAAAGTCTGGCCGAGTTCGTCCTGGGCCACCTTGCCGATGTACGCCGCCCGGCTCCCAAGCGAGAGGAGTCCGACGGTGGTGTTGGCCGCCGAGCCCCCCGAGCAAGCCACACCGTCCCGAAGCTCAGCATAAAGGATGTCAGCGCGTTCACTGTCGATAAGCTGCATCGATCCTTTGGGCAGCTCTCGTTCCTCGAGAAAGGCGTCGTCAACGCGCGCGAGCACGTCCACAATCGCATTGCCAATGCCGAGCACGTCAATAGCTTGTTCCGTCATGAGCTCGTCTCTCTCCCTTCGAATCGCCCTCGTTTTCTTCGCTCAGCGTGGCCGCATGACGGGCACTTCAAAAGACACCGGACGCACGACGAGGCGATTGATGACGCGACGTACACCGTTGACTCCCAGCGCGAGCTCCGTGGCGCGCATGCGTTCGTAGGGCCGTGGAACCGTCCCATAGAGCGTCGCCGTCCCGTGTTTGACGCTCAGCTCAACCTCCCCCGACATGCCGACGAGGTCACCACGCGCGAAAACCCCGCGCAGGCTCTTTTCAATCAGCTCGTCCTGAGCATCGGGACTCTCGATCTCATCAATGATCTCGACCACACCTTCAATTCGCGAAACAGCTTTGAACGCCGCGAAGCGAAAACGCGCGTCGCCAACCTTACCGCTGAGCACCACCCGCCCGCCACGCGTCACGCGAACCTTGATATCTGCCCAGGACAATGCGAGGCGTTCGGCAAGCGCCTCCTTGACCTTGGACTCCAAGCGCGCTGGAGAACGCCGCCGCGCGTCAAGCTCGATCTTGTTTTCGACCTCGATAATGCCATGCACACGCCCGGCAAGCCGTTGTGCCTCAACGATCGCTCCGAGGGTTGGCAGCCGTCCGTTCAACGTGACGACCCCGTCCTCGACCGAGATTTGGAGACGGGAAAAACCGAGCTCGGCGGAACCCTCGAGACGCATCTTGACGGCCCGGGCGAGCTGACGCGAATTCTGGGCAAGCAGTGGCGCCGGGAAGACACCCACCGCCACGAAGGCTCCCACAATCAACAAGATCCGAGCGGGTCTGTTCATGATCATCTTGAGCCTCATCTTCCTTCGGGTCAGGATAGGCGATCATCGCTCCGCGTGCAGCGCCCGTGCGAGCCGGGAAAAGAGTTCGTCCCAATCGCCGGAGCACCGTTGGCGGAACATCCGCATCATCGGATACCAGGGGCTCCGCTCCCCTTCGAGGCCCCAACGCCAGTCGGGAACCGCAGGGAGTAGTAACCACACCTCGATCCCGCAAGCGCCGGCGAGATGCGCAAGCGCGCTGTCAGAGCAAATGACGCATTCGAGACTCATCAGCAGGGCCGCGGTGTCAAGGAAGGCGTCCGTTCCCGTATCCAGCTCCTGGGCGAAATTGACGAGGGGAAGAGATGCCGGCCAATCGACAAGCTGCTCAAGCCCATGATGTTTTTGAAGGCTGACAAGACAGACACCCGGCAGCGCCGCCAGCGATACGAAGTGCCGCAGAGGGATCGAGCGCTGGGCATCCGCCTTGTATTGAGGATTGCCTTGCCAGGCGATGCCGATCTTCCGGCCCCCGAAGCACGCCAGACGATCACGCCAGCGGGCGACTCGCGATCCAGCAGGAGAGATCGTCGTCAAGCCTTCTGGCATCGAGAGAACACCGCAACCGAGCAGGAAAGGCAGGCTCATCAACGGTGCATGGCCATCGTAGGGCGGGCGCGGGACACCGCGGGAAAGGAGCTGATCGACCCCCGCGATACCAGAGAGCAATCCCGCGAGCGGCGCTTGGCACTCGAAGACCAGCCGACCGACCCGGCGCTGTGCCGCAGGAAGGTAGCGCAGGAACTGAAGCGTGTCTCCAAGACCCTGCTCCGCGTGAACCAACAGCGTCGCCTCTGGGGAGCAGCGCCCATCCCATGCCATGCCTTCAGGATGCTCGATGGCGAAGCCCGGAAGCCGGCGCCGCGCCTCGTAGCGTGCCCAACCCTCCTCTTGCTGGCCTGCCATAAGCAGCGCCAGTGCGAGATTCCACTCGGCCTCAAGATGCCCGGGAGCCACACGCAGCGCCTCGCGGAGAGGCTCGATCGCCTCCCGCGGGCGGCCAAGTAAACGCAGGCAAACACCCAGGTTGCACAGTGCCGGAAGGTGACAAGTTTCGATCGCCAGAGCCCGCCGAAAACCCTCCGTCGCCTCCTCGAAGCGCGCATGCGACATCAATGCCGTCGCGAGATTTGCGTGCAACGCGGCGATACCGGGATTGACGCGAACGAGCTCCGCAAAAATCAAAATCGCATCGTCGCTGGCTCCCCCGGCCAACAACGAAGAGGCGAGATCGGCGAGGGCCGCGCCCGACCCGGAGTCGAGCCGCACGGCCTCGCGGTGCTGCGCGATCGCCTCTTTGTGCCTCCCGCGACGCTTGAGCAAATTTCCGAGCAGGGTGTGCGCGGGTGCGCACCCCGGCGCCCGCGCGAGCAGAGCACGGCATTCTGCCTCGGCCTGCTCGGCATCTCCTTCCCGGTAGGCGGCCAGCGCCCGCTCGAGCCGATCGTCAGGAATCGTCGTCTCGCTCCACTTCGTATGGTTTCGGCGACGGTTCGCGCAAGTCGGCCGCAACATCGAGAAGCGCCTTCTGCCGGCTCAGCGAGAACTCGATGGTGCCCCAGACACCGCTTTCCCGGATCCGCGCTGTCAACGATAGTAGCCGCGAACGCGAGCCGACGAAAAGGCGGCGCTTCAGCGACACCGCCCGGTCAACATGCACAAGCCTCCCGACCCACACTTGAAGTGATCCTCGTCCGCACTCACACCTCGGGCCCGGGCCTCGAGCAACTCGAACGCCTCGCGATAGCTCACAAAACCCAAACGATTCATCAATAGACTGACGGCCCCGGTGACGTGCGCCGCAGAGAAAGAGGTGGCGAAACCACCTGAAGAGAAAGCACGGGTCTTGACATCCGAGGGAGCGCAGAGACTCGGCCGCCCTTCGTCTTTCAGACCGAAGAGGCTGTATTTCTCGACCTCTCCGGAGGTCTTCATCGAAGCAACAGCGACAACACCTGTCGTGTCGGCTGGAATCATGCGATCGCCATCCGGGCTAAAGGCGGGTTCCTTGAAGTCGTCGGAAACCTTGCCCGCGTGGGTGTTGCTGTCAGCAGCCCAGTAGAAGTGGAAGCGATCTTGGCCTGTGGCGTACTTAGCGTAGATTGCCAGCTCGTAGCACTGGACGCTGGTTCCTTCGTTGGAAAAATCATAGGAATCCCAAGGGTAGTCTCCCTCGACTCCTCCCTGGGTATTGATGGTCGGCAACGAAGAGGAGGATTCGAAGAGCACGAGCTTTCTCTCTGCCGTGCGCGTGTAGATGTCGATGCTGTAGTCGTCCGCAGCCTCTGGGATCCCGTCGTGGTCATTGTCAACCCAATCGGTCCAGATCAAATCGAAGTAGATGTGGTCTCCGGGCCCGAGGCAAAACTTGCTCAGCCAGGTGTCCGCGTTCGCCGTGTCCTGATTTGCAAACCAACGGTCCATGTAACCGTCGTTCTCGAAAGTTCCACGGTAGAAGTGGTCCACCTCGTCCTCGAAGGTCCCCACCCAGTGTCCTGAGATCGCCGGAGCCCCGCCCGTATAGAGCTGCTGAAGCAGGTAATCGAGATCCCCCGTGTCGTTGATCCACATCATGTCCGCCGCGATGACCTCCTTGATCATCCCGTTGAACACCCCCTCGCCGAAACCATCGCCATACCGTCCCGGCGACCAGACAAACCCACCAAGCACGATGTCGACCCGGGGCACACCACCACCAAGCAAATAGTCGACGGCATCTCGCACGGAGTCGACACGCGTTGGATCGGTGGCGATCAGGGTCAGCTCAACCTGCGGGTCCATGTCGTAGACGATCTCCGCGAGAGCCGTGCCGGTAGCGACGCAAGGCGCGAGCGGATCCGCATCAAGGCAACCTTCGATGTCCCAGGTGGGCGCGAAGTCTCGGGTCGTCACAGTTTGCGGAAGGTCCGTACCGAGAAACTTGGCGTAGTCGAGAAAACCCATATCGATGATGGCAACGCGGACGGGATGGGCCCGCTCAATGCCGTGAGCGGCACTGTCGAAACCCTGCCAGGCATCGGCACCAGACCAGGTCACGACCTTCGAGGTGACCTGGCCGGATTTGAGCTCTGCAAAGAGGGAGGTCCGCAAACGACGAAGACCGGAGGCGTCGCGGCGTCGCCCTCCGAAACGCGCCGCCCTGACCCCCGAAAGGGTGCGCAACTCAGGTAAACTCCGGTAGGGCACCCAGGCCGTCATCCGCTGGCCCTCTTCGCTCAGGAGCTCGGCGCCAAGACCTTGAAGCTTGACGCGAAGCTCCGACGCCGCGCGGCCTCTTGCGAGAAGCAGATCGATCTTGAGATCGTCGCCGCGCAGCAGCTCAAGCGCCTCATCACCGAGACGCGCGGCCGGGATAGGATCCCCCTCGACGGCGGCCTGCACGAAGCCCCGTAGGTCGTGCGCGAGGCGAAACGCCCCCTCAGGACGCGCCCGATGGGCCAGCGCCTTACGACGCGCAAGGCCCGTATAGAACTGCCCACGGCGGGCCCCTCCGAGCAAGCTCAGGTCCCGCAGCATTTCCCGCAGAAGCCGTGGCGAGCGCCTCGGCGTGGCAGAAACAGGAGGCGTAACAGAAGGAGACGAGGCGACCGGTCGCCGCTCCGTCCGATCGCGCCTACGCTCGGGAGTGCGATGAAGCGCCCTGATCGTCC
>CAYSMT010000082.1:0-8830 GCA_964432135.1 uncultured Acidobacteriota bacterium | reverse complement strand
CACCTCGAGGGCGTCGGCCAGGCAAGGTCGTGCTCCGGCGAGAAGGCCGAGCAGGCCCAGCGCCGCGAGCAAGGGACGACGGCTCACCGTGCGGGCTCGAGGACCGTCGATCCGACCCGGCGGAAGAAGGTGACGACGCTCACTGTCAGTAGGCCCTCGACGGAGGCCGCGACGAGATACAGCGCGACAATGACGAAGGTGCCCCGGCCGTAGCCTGAGGCCTGGAACTGGCCAGCCATCAATAGCGCGGGAATCATGATGCCGAGAAAGCCGGCGACGAAGGCCCGGCATCGTTCGCTCAGCTCCTTCCACTGCCAAACGGCGGCGCCGGCGAGCGCCCCGGCGCCCATGTTGAGGGTGTTGAGTCCGAGGCTCACGAGGCCGCCGTGACCGAAGAGCAAGGCCTGGAGAGTCAGTGCGACGAATAAGGCGGGGAAGGCGCGTCGTCCGAGTACGATGCCGGCCAGGCCTAGCAGGCTCAAGTGCAGGCTCGTTCCCGCGATCGGCATGTGGACTAGCGAGGCGCTGAGCAGGGTCGCGGCCATGAGCCCCATGCGCGGGATCTCATCGTCTTCGATGTGTCGCGACATCGCAGCGAGCCCAGCGACGACGACGAGATCGGCGATGAGGCAGATCGGGGTATCAACGATGCCATCGGCGATATGCAGGGCTCTTTCCCCCTTCGCGGAACTCGTGGATACTTCCCGCGTCGGTCGTGATGCGAAAGCGCCGGTATGAATCTTCGGCGATTCTTCATACGACCTGCATTCTAGCGCCTGATACGGGTAGCGAGCAAGCTTTCCGGGCCGGCGCGTGAGAGGTCGCCATCGTGAGGAAGATCCCGCTCATCGTCTGCGCCGCTAGCTTGCTGTGCGTCGTTTTTCCCGCTTGCTTCGCTCCGAACGGTCCGGACTTCTCAACGCCGGATGGTTCGCTCCGCGCCGTGAGCGAGGCAATGGCGGATAACCACCCCGAGGTTTTCTGGGACTCGATGCCCGCGAGCTATCGCGAGGATGTCACGGAGCTGGTCCACACTTTCGCCGAGAAGATCAACCCCGTCACCTGGAAGCGCAGCTTCGCGTTGATCGAGAAGACGGCTTTCGTGGCGCGTGAGAAGAGTTCCTTCGTCGTTAACAGTCCGTTCATCATGGCGTACCCGGCGGCGGATGAGCTTCGGGGCAATTGGGATGTAGTCGCCCATGCTCTGGATGTGTTCACTCAGAGCGGACTGAATGATCTCGATCGGCTCAAGACGGTCGATCCCCGAGAGATCATCGCGGAAACGGGAGGCAAGCTCCTCACGCAGGTCTCCCAATGGGAAGAGAGCGAGGCTGCGCAGGGAGAGATATCGCTTAAGGAGAAGCTCGAGAAGATGCAAATCACCGTGCTCGAACAGGACGAAGCGCGGGCCCGGCTGCGCGTCGAGACCCCCGGCGGTGAGGCCCGCGAGGAGCACTATCTTTGGATCGAGGAGCGCTGGGTGCCTGAGGAGATCGCCGCTGATTGGGACGCCCGGGTGAGTGAGATGAGGGAGAGGATCGCCGGCCTCGAATCCGCCTCGACTGCGGTGACACCCACCCTCGAGGCGGCCTTTGGGGCAGTGGAGGGGATCCTCGACAGCCTTGCTGCGGCGCAGACCCAGGAGGAGTTCGATGCCGGTTTGCAGCAGGCCTCCGGCATCGTGATGGGCTTGTTCTTCATGATGAGCATGTCCTGATTCGCCAAGCTGAGCTGTTTTGTCGGAGGTCATGTCGCGCTGGCGGAACTTCTGAGAGCCCCCGGATGGCGACCCTCAAAGGCCGCTACCTCGTTGCGGCGGCTCGCGTGAGTTGCTCGCGAACAAGGCCCTCGACCAGGTCGAGCTTGTAGGTGTTTTTCGCGAGCGCCTCGGCGCCTTCGATGGCCGCGGCGGCGGCGCGCCGGATCGTGTTCTCGTCGAGGCGCTGACCGACAAGAGACTCCTCGGCCGACCGGTTGCGCCAGGGTATGGGCGCGACGCCGCTCAAGACCACGCGAGCTCGCAGAATCCGCCCCTTTTTCCGCACGAGGTGGAGCGCTACACCGGCTAGGGCGAAGTCCCAACACTGGCGTGAGCGCACCTTGCGGTAAGAGGAGTAGCTCCCAGGCACAGCGGGAGGGAGGTAGATCTCGGTGAGGATCTCCTGCTCAGAAAGCACTGTCTCGCGGGTCAAGTCCTCTGCGGGCGAGAGGTACAGATTCTCGATGGGGACCACGCGATGTCCCTCCGGCCCGACGATGCGCGCGAGCGCGCCGAGGGTGACGAGCACCGGGGCGAGATCGGAAGGATGCACCATCACGCAGAGATCGCTGCCGAAGATCGCGTGACGGGCGTTGTCGCCTTCGCGCGCGAAGCAGGTGGCGCCTCCCTTGCGCAGGCAGGAAAAGTGGCCGCGGTAGTACCAGCAGCGAGGTTTTTGGCAGAGGTTGCCCGCGAGCGTGCCCTGATTGCGTAGCTGCGGGCTGGCGACCGAACGCGCTGCTTCGGCGAGCCCTGTATGACTTCGAGCGAGCCGTGGATGCTCTGCAAGGCTGGCGATGGGAACGAGGGCGCCGAGGCGCCAGCCGCCTTCCTCGTCGGCCTCGAAAGCTTGCAGTGATGAGAGCCCCGTCAGGCTGACGAGGCGTTCGGCCTGGATGATGCCCGAGCGCAAGCAGCCGAGAAGGTCTGTGCCGCCGGCATGGAGCCGGGAGGGTTTTGCCGAGAGAGCGGCGAGCGCGTCTTCGAGAGTGCCCGGACGCAGATATTTGAAAGGAGGTATCATGATCTCGTCTCCTCTCGATGGGTACGGAGCAGCGTGAGAATTCGCTCCG
The DNA here is from genome assembly GCA_964432135.1 of uncultured Acidobacteriota bacterium. GTDB lineage: Bacteria > Acidobacteriota > Polarisedimenticolia > J045 > J045 > JANTFM01. The sequence continues at coordinate 5,998 of CAYSMT010000082.1, read as the reverse complement.
GAGTCATGGGTGTTGTGGTGGGCCGGATGCCCAAAGCGTCGTGGACCGCGTTGGCTATGGCGGCGGCCGTAGGAATCGTTACGGGTTCGCCCAGCCCCTTCGCGCCCGTCGTGTTCGCTTCGTCATCGGGAAGGTCGATGGGCAGGGAGTCGATCTCTTCGGGTTGGTCGAGGGCTGTCGGAATCGTGTAGTCGAGCAAATTCGTGTTGAGCATCCGTCCAGTCTGGTCGTGATCGAGGCGCCTCTCCTCGCTCAGGCCGAAGCCGATGCCCATCACGATCCCGCCGCGCAACTGATTGTCGTAGCTCAAGCGGTTCATCACGCGTCCGCTGTCGTGGGCACCAAGAAAACGCAGCACGCGCAGCTCGCCGGTCAGGCTGTTGGCTTCGATCTCGCAGAACTGTGCACCGAAGGGACAGATGGCCTTGCCCGTGGGGTTCGGGGCGCGATAGCCCACGCCGATGAGTACACCGCGCCGCCGCAGGCCCTGCAGTTCGGCAATGCGACAGCGCGTTTTCCCGTCCTCTCGGGCGACGATGGCATCCCCATCGACGGTGAGGGTCTGCACTGGCTTATCGAGTTCTTGGGCTGCGATTTCCAGGAGCTGGCGGCGCACCGCCAGAGCTGCGTCGCGCATGGCGGGAGCTTCGGTGGGGATCGTCTTACTGCCGCCGCTCGGCGTGGCGAAGGGCGTGGTTCCCGTGTCCGCGTGTTCGATCTGAACGCGTTCGGGCGCGATGCCGAGCTCTTCCTGCACGATCATCGCCATCACGGTTTTCGTGCCTGTGCCGAGGTCGCTTGCGCCGAAGGCAATGTTGGCGCTTCCATCGGCGAAGAGTTTGAGCACGATTGTTGAGGGAGGGCCTCCTGCTCCTGCAATCCAGAGGCCAGCAGCGAGGCCTATGCCTTTTCGCAGGTGAGCTGTGCCCGGGGTCGAATCGCTGCCCTTTGTCGTCGTACGCGTCCGCCGCTTCGCCCAACCAAAGGTACGCGCACCCCGCTCGAGGCATGCGCGCAGGCCGGTGGAGGTATAGGGTAGGCCCCCTCGCCCTTGGCTGGTGTCGGGGATGTTGCGTAAACGCAGCTCTAGGGGATCCATGCCAATCTTTGCGGCGAGTTGATCGATCACCTGCTCGAGAGCAAAGGCGCCTTGCGGATGTCCGGGAGCACGGAAGGGACGCGCCGGACCCGCATGAATGTATAGGTCGGTCAGTTCGCATCTCACATGCGGGCAGCGATAGAGGTCTCGTACGAGCCAGTCCACGAGGGCGACCCCGTCGGCGGGATAGGCGCCACCGCTACCGCTGGCGGCAAAGTCCATGGCCGTGAGGGTCCCGTCCCTGCGCACTCCGGCCTTGAGGCGCATGTGGGCTGGGGGACGGTTGCCGACGGCCAGGAAAGTCTCCTCCCGCGTGAGGAACAGCCGCACGGGCCGGGCGGCTTCCTTCGCCAGCAATGCCGCCAGGAGGGTGTACTTGCCGGCTTCGAGCTTCGCGCCGAAAGCGCCGCCAACGTAGCCGCCGATGACACGTACGCTCGATAGGGGGAGGCCGAGGGCGCTCGCCACACCGACCTGCACGCTGAAGACCCCCTGGGTGGACTCCCAGATCGTCAGGCGGGGCCCGTCCCAGCGGGCTACGCAGCCGTGGGGCTCGAGGGTGCAGTGGATCTGCGTCGCCGTGTCGAAGCGGGTCTCGACGATGGCGTCCGCCGCCGCGAAGCCCTCTGCAATCGAACCGCGTTCGTAGACCGCGACCGGCGCGACTTGGTTGCCAGTAGGGTGAACCTGTGGGACGCCCGGATCGAGGGCTCTTTGTTCGTCGCTGAGATGCGGTAGCAGCTCATACTGGACCTCAATCATGCGCAGCGCGTCCCAGGCTTGCTCGGGAGTCTGTGCCGCGAGCGCAGCGACGACCTCGCCCTCATAGAGGCAGTGTCGTTGCAGGAGTGAGCCGATGAGTTTGTCGAAGGGGCGTTCGACATCGGCCGCATCCGGATCGTCCGAGGCGATCACGACAGCGACACCCGGCATCTCGCGGGCGCGGCGCGCATGGACCGATATGACCCGTGCGTGGGGGTGCGGGCAGCGTAGGATCGCTCCGTGAAGCATGTCGGGAAGGATCAGATCGGAAGGAAAGATCGCCGAAGCGCTGACGCGCTCATAGGCGTCGATGCGTGTCGAGGCCTTGCCGATGGCGCGTGTCTCGGTCCAGGGTCTCGGCGTTTCGCTCGGGTCGGGAGTCTCGGGGATAGCCGCCGGAAGGTAGTAGGTATCGTCACGACTCATGACGACGCTCCTTCGTGCGTGTTGCGCTCACGCGCGCAGCGGGCGACGGCGCGGTTGATATGCTCATAGCTTCCACAGCGGCACAGGTTTCCACTCATGCCTTGGCGGATCTCCTCGCGCGACGGCTCCCGCGTGGTGATGAGCAGCGCCTCGGCTGCGACGATCTGCCCGGGCGTGCAGTAGCCGCATTGAAAGGCGTCCTCCTCGACGAAGGCGCGTTGCAGGTCGGAGAGCCGCTCGCCATCCATCAGGCCTTCGAGGGTCGTGATCTCATGACCTTCCGCTTCGACGGCGAGGGTTAGACAGGCGTAGCGCGCTTTCGAGTCGATGAGGACCGTGCAAGAACCGCATTCGCCCCGCTCGCAGCCGGCCTTGGCCGCGCTCAGGCCGAGCTGGAGGCGCAGGACGCGCAGCAACGTCCAGCGACAATCCACGAGCAGCTCTCGGGGCGTGCCGTTGATGTGCAGCGTGATGCGCTTCATCGACGCGCCTTCGAGAAGCTCGCCGGGAGCGCTTGTCCCGAGGGTCGGGCGCAGTGTCGCTGCTGCACCGGCACTCGCGCCGACGGCAGCGATGAAGCGCCGGCGGGTTACCCCGGAGCCGTTCTTCGCTTTCTTGCGTTGCGGGTCATCATTCGCGCGCTTGTCTTTCACGGGTAGCTCTCCTCAATCTCAGAACTCGCCGCGAACATGATAGGGCGGGCATTTCTGGGTTGTATAGCGAGGATGCTCTGTGTTTTCAGAAAGTTTACATGCCGTTGCCAGCAGCGTAGAGCGCATCGAGGCGCAGCCGGTTGCGCTCCCCTTCCATCGATCGTCGCACAGTTGCGAAACGCTGCAGATCTTCGCCTGTGAGCGCTTCACCGCTCGGTAGCTCGATGTTTCGCGGATCGACCTGGCGGCCGGAGACAAGGATCTCGAAGTGCAGGTGCGGGCCGTTGGTGCGACCGCTGCGTCCCACGTAGCCGATCACCTCGCCTTGGCGGACACTTTGCGAAGGCCGGATGCCTTTCGCAAAGGCGCTCAGGTGCGCATAGGCTGTTTCGTAGCTCCCGTTGTGGCGGATACGCAGGTAGCGACCGTAGCTTCCGAACAGGCCTGCGCGCTCGACCGTGCCATCTCCGGCGGCGTAGATCGGCGTGCCGATCGGAGCGCCAAAATCGACGCCGCGATGAATCTTCGAGTAGCCGAGCACCGGATGTCTCCGCTGGCCGAAGTGGCTCGTCAGCCGTGCGCCATCGATCGGTGTCCGCAGGAGCGTTTTGCGTATCGAGGCCCCTGATGCGTCGAAGAGCTTACGCCGCCCATCGTCGCGTCGGAAGGACCAATAGGCGAGCCGTCGGCCCGAAAGAGTCAGCGCGGCGAAGCACAGCTCCTCCCGGCCAGCGGAGCCCCCATCGTCGTCCTTCCACGCGCGCCAGATCAGCTCGAAACGGTCTCCACGACGGATGTCGCGGGGAAAGTCGACCACGAAGGCGAAGGCGTGGATCAGCTCGACGAGGACGTGCGTCGGAACCTGTGCCACGCTCCCGGAGGCGAAGAGGCTGTTCTTGATGATCCCAGAGCGCAGATGGAGTGACTCATGGAGTGGACGCTCGGATGCGGAGGCGAGCCAAGCGCCGCTCGCATCGCGGAGGAGCTCGATGCGTTGCGCTGGTGTTGGCGCGAGACGGATGCGGCAGGGTGCCGTCTTGCCGGGCAAGAACGCGAGCTCAAAGACCTGTCCGACGTCGAGTCCGCGCAGGTCAAGCAGGGGGCTCAATGCGCCCGCGACGGCATGAATATCCTGGCCTGGTGTGCCGGCCCGCGTGAGAATGCTGGACAAGCTCTCCCCGGGGCGCAGCTTTAACCGTCGGACGAGCAGTGGTGATGTAGAGGGAGCCTCGGTCTCGGTGTGGGTGTGGGCAGGGGCCGTGGTCGTCGCAGGAGCTGAGGAAGGTTGCAGCGGGCTGGCTATGATCCGTAGCGCCACCACTGCAAAAACCATCAGCGCCATCGCGATGAGTGCAGGAGCCAAGCAAGAGAGTCGCTGCGCGAAACGTGCCGCAAGCCGTCGCAGCTCACCGCGTTTTGTGGAGGAAACGACATGCACGGTTGGTTCTAGCAACGCGTCGCGTTCGATGGAGCGCCGGAAAACGGCGCCGGTCAGAGGAGCTTTTCGAGCATCTCCTTGCTCAGATGGGCGGGATGCCCACGCCAGACGATTTTGCCGTCTTTGACGATGGCGGCGGCCGGAATTCCTCGCACCTTGAACACGCCGCTCACCGAGCCCTTCTCCTTGGCGATGGGATAGGTCACGTTGTTTTGTTTGAGGAAGGCCTCAACGTCAGCGTCTGTTTTGTTGCGGTTGACCTTGGTCAGCCCGACGACCTGCAGCCCCTTGGGACCGTAGGTTTCATAGAGCTTCTGGATCTTGGGGACTTCGCGCCGGCAATGCGGGCACCAGACCTCCCAGAAAATCAGCAGCGTCGGCTTGTTCGAAGTGAGCTGCACCGCGTCTTTGCCTTGGAACCACTTCTCGACCTCGTAGTGCTGAGGGGCATCGAGTCCGACAACAGACAGCTCGGACTCGACGGCGCGAGCGCGCCCAACCAACCGCGTGCCCGAATACTTCTTGAAGAACTCGCGCAGGTTTGCGTTTGCAGCAGAGATCTCGAGACGGCTGGCCTGGGCGTTGATCTCGTTGAACTTCGCCATGGCCTGCTGCTCGAGTGCGGGGTCGCCTTGGGTCTTGACCCGCTGTCGAGCGGCTTGTTGGCGGATACGGCGTTCGAGCTCACTAATACGCTTGTCGAGCTTCGTGATCGCCTCCGCGAGCTGCTCGCTCGTCTTGCTTTCGAGCGCACCGAGCCGCTCTTTGAGCTGGGTGATTTCCTGCTGCAGGGCCTTGATCTGTTCGCTTTTGTTCGTGGCCTGGGAGGGCGACGCCACGAGGGCGAGACCGAGCAGGGCGACGACGACGGTGTGTGCTCTCATGATGGGATCTCCTTCGGTAGCTATGCCCCGGCCCGGGAGTCTAGCGGAAAAGCTCGTAGCAGGCCGCTAAATAGGAGTAAGCCGCCCCGTGCCCGCGTCGCGTCGCTCACGCCGATAGCCAGCCCGCTTCGGCGAAAGCATGCTCGATCATGTTCTCCCCGGGAACCCCGGGACGTCCCGGCTCGGCGTCGGGATACATCCTTCAAGTGAAGCCGAAGCTTGTCGATGCGCGCGCTGCGGGGTCGAGGTCTCGCCCGGCGATCTGGATTGTGGGGCTGCCGAGAAAACGGAGGGCCACCGCCTGCTCCTCGCTCTGTACGGTCTCAAACAGGAGCTCGACCTGCAATCCGAGGCGCGCGGCGACGGCCTGGATGCGCGCGACAGCGGGGGGCGTGTTGACACAGCCCGCGCTGTTGAGGATGAGCACCTTTCGCGGGACGGGTGTTGCGGCCATCGCGTTTCCTCCGGTAGCGGTGGTGGGCTGGTGCCAGCTTCTACACTAGATGATGAGTTCCTCGCCGCGCAGGCGGGGGACGAGATCATAGCGGTCGAGACACAGGCAGGTCTCGAGGTCCTCGGCCGAGTAGTTGGGATTCTTCGGATCGAGGAACTTTCGCCCCTCGTCGTGGCGGCGCACTTCGTCGAAGATGGCGTCGAACGCCCGATCTTCGCCGGCAAGGCGGGCTGAGATCAGGAGCGATGCGCCATCGTCCTCGGGTGCTGGGGACTCACCCCC
>CAYSMT010000081.1:0-8842 GCA_964432135.1 uncultured Acidobacteriota bacterium | reverse complement strand
GAATACCGCCCCTCCAAGCCAAAGAGCTGGACCGCAAGACGGCCGCCGACGGTATCCGGGAGGCTTTGCGAAACGGTGCGCGCAGAGCGGTAGAGCAGCTAGGCCGTGAGGATGGTTATCTGCACCGCGAGGCCGTACGTATCGCGGTTCCGGATAAGCTCCAGGGCATCGCAAAAACCCTGCGCAAACTGGGACAGGCTGAGCTCGTCGACGAGTTCGAACTCAGCATCAATCGCGCGGCGGAGGCCGCAGCACCGCTGGCCCAAGAGGTCTTTCGCGAAGCGATCCGGGAGATGACCATCCAAGATGCCCTGGCCATCATCCGCGGGAAAGAGCATGAAGCCACTGACTACTTGCGCTCCCGCTCGGAGCCTCGGCTGCTGGAGCAGTTTCGACCGATCGTGAACCGGCAGCTGGCGGATGTGGGAGCCACGAAGCGCTTCCAAGGTCTGATGGATAGGGCCTCTCGCTGGCGGCTCCTCGGTAGGAGTGTCGCCTTTGACCTGGATGCCTACGTCACCCAGCAGGCATTGAACGGTCTCTTCCTCGTGATAGCCCAAGAGGAAGAGAAGATCCGCAAGGACCCCCTCGCGCGCACAACGGATCTGTTGAAAAAGGTCTTCGGCCCGGAAAAATCAGAAGAAAAGAAGGTGCCCTGGTGGAAGAAGCTTCTCGGCTCTCAACGAAGAGGACCCTCTATAAAAGGTCCGAGATCGCCTTACGCATGATGAGGACATTCGGCTTCCCGGCGGCGTAGTCTACGGAATCCATCAACTCACAGAGGAGGAAGAGACCGCGTCCTCCCTCGCTGACCAGATGCTCGTCGTCAGTGTCTTCGATCCGCGTCGCTTCTCGCCACTGCTCCTCAGGAATTGGATGACCTTCATCCTCGCAACGCAGAACGATCTGCTCCTCGCCAATGGCGATCTCGCAGTAGAAGACGCGGGTCGCGTCTTCCCCGTAGCCGTGGCGAATGATATTCGTCACAGCCTCGACGGCGCACAGTTCAAGTGGGGCGCTCGCCTCTGAGCTTAAACCAACCAACGCGGCGACCTCGGCGACGGCCCAGCGAACGATACGCAGGTTCACGAGCTCGGCTCGCAGCTCGAGGCGAAGCGACCACGGACCGCGCGGTGCGACTTCAGAAGGCTCAAGCATGGCCACCCCCCGGCGCCGTCGCGCCGACGAACTCGACGCCAAAGAGCGAGAGATCATCGCGCGGTGCTCCCGTGCCGGAAAACTCGCGAACAGCGCGAACGACGCAATCGCAGATCTCCTGTACTGACATCTCCCGAGACCGGCTCAATAGCTCGAGCAAACGCTCGTCGCCGAAGAGCGCGCCACTAGCATCGCACTGTTCGGTGATCCCGTCAGTGAAGATAAACAGGCGATCACCCGAAGCGAGCTGGGCGCTTCCTTCCTCGAAGCCGAGAAACTCCCCCATGCCGATGACCGGCCCGCCCTTGTCGAGCCACTCGATGCCCCCCTGGGCACGTACGAGCACGGCCGGCGGATGGGCCGCTGCCGAGTACTGTAGCTCACCGCTCGAGATGTCGAGCACGAGATAGAAGATCGTAAAGGGCTTATCGAAACGCTCGAGCGGGTACTCCTCATCCAATCGTTCAAGCACCTCGCGTGGAGAAGCGATACCTCCCTGTTCGCCAAGAAGCACCGTCATGCCAACATGTGGCGCGAGGGACTGGGCAACGGAGAAGGTCACCATTGCCGACGGGACACCGTGTCCCGTGACGTCGATAATATAGAGGGCTACATGGGTCTCATCGAGACGAAGTGCGTTGAAGATGTCGCCGCCGACGCTCTCACAGGGCACGAAGCACCACCCCGACCTCAGTCCTTTGAGCACGAGCTCTCCGCGCGGCACAAGGGTGTGCTGGATCTTGGCTGCTGCCTCAAGGTCCTCCTCGAGAGCCCGCTGCTTGTCCATCAGATCGTTGCTCAATCGCAGCAAATCTTCATTGAGCTGCTGAAGGGTGCTGTTGAGGTGCCCGACCTGAAGTTGCGCGCGGATGCGCGCGAGAACCTCGCGCGCATCGAAGGGCTTCGAGATGAAGTCAGCGGCGCCCATTTCGAGCCCCTCGGCCTTGTGCTCCGCCTCGGCGGCCGTCGTCAAGAAGATGACCGGTATCAGAGAGGTGTCGAGCTGGGACTTGAGACGCTGACAGAGTTCGAAACCACTGAGATCACCGAGATCGAGGGCAAGCACCGCAAGGCTCGGTGCCTTGGACGCTGCGAGCTCGAGGGCCTGCGCACCACTCGCGACGGCCGTCACGCGAAAGCCACCGTCCTCAAGGAGCCGCGCAAGCTCAAGGCGCTCCGCCTCCTGTGGGTCGACGATGAGAATGTCATTGAGCATGGAGCTAAACTTGGTGCTCCGGGCGTAGAAGGTCGAACACGGTCTTGACGGGCGCAAAGGTCTCCGCCGGAACCCCAACGAAATGCGTGTTCCACCCCGCCATGGCACCATTCCACAACCCAGGCAGCTCAAGAGCTTTGAGCTCACGGCCAGCAAAGGACTTGCGCGAGATGAAGACGGTGTCCGGATCGACGAAACGCTCGAGATCGTAGGCCTCGCCACCATGATCACGGAGGCCACAAACGAGATCAACGGGATTGAAGTGGGTCGCCGCTGCAAGCAACCGCCGGCCTTCGGGCCCATCAAGGTCGATCTGAGAGGTCTCGACGATCTGACAGCTCATCTCTCCGGAAGCACCACGCACCCAGAAAGGCCCACCGCCGGGCTCGCCCTGGTTGCGTACCATCGCACAAACTCGCAACGGGCGATCCAGACGATCGACAAGCCAGGCAACCCGATCACCCGAGAAAGCCGGTGAGGCCTCTACGCCGAAACGTGTGTGCAGCAAACGTTCCGCCGCGTCGAGATCTTCCTCACGAGGCGTCCCTTGGCAGATCTTCTCGAGCAGCTCGAAGACCTCGTCCTGGATTGCGACGAGCTGTCCCAATAAGAGCTTCTTCCAGAACACGCTCGCTCCGACACGCGCTTCGGGTACGACATTGTCGATGTTTTTGATGACGACAAGATCGCCTTCAAGTGCTGCCAAGTTGCGGATAAGCGCACCGTGGCCTCCAGGGCGAAAGACGAGGCGGCCTGCGGCATCGCGAAAGGGTCGATTGTCCATCTCAACCGCCGGTGTGTCCGTCGAAGGATCCTGATGCGAAAAGCTCACCTCAAAGCGTACTCCGAGGCGCTGAGCCAGCGCTGCGCCTCGCGTTCTGAGGAGCTCGCGAAAGCCAGCCTCATGCGCCGGCGTGACGGTGAAGTGTAAGCGGCAACATCCCTGCGCGTCGCGCGCATAGGCTCCGGCCTCGACGAGATGTTCCTCGAAGGGCGTCCGCGGCCCGTTGGTTCCGCGATGGAAGAGAAGCTGGCCCTTGGGAAGTGCTGCATAGCCGAGACCTTCCTTACAAAGCAAAGTACGCAGAAGCTGGCTTGTGTCGTCCGAACCGCTCAACATGCGCAGCTCCGGCGCGAAGGGAAAGCGATCGAGTTCGGCGACAAAACGGGTGACATCGCCCTTGCTGTCTTCGCCGCTGTCGAGAAAGGCCAACAGGGACTTGAACATCCGGCTGGCTGCTCCAGAAGCCGGCACAAACTTGAGCACGCGCCCGGCACGCACCGCCTCTTCATGCCGCGCCAAGAGAGGCGCGTGCTCTTCGGGAGACAGGAGCGCAATGCCATCCCCCACCGTGCAGGGGCGAACGAGATCGGCAAAGGGAGGCGGGTTCTCGAAGAGGCGCATTTGCTTCTCGAACTGCTCGGTTGTAATGCCTCTCTCAGCGAGCTGTGCGAGATCCTCTGGTGTCCAATTGATCATCATTCTTCCTTCGTTATCGGCGCCGCGATCAAGTCGGACGGGCAAGTTCCTGGTGCATTACTCGAGCTCATGAAGACGAGGTGCGCGCGCGTCCCGCTCGGATAGCTGTGGCGTGGAAATCGGCCATTCGATACCGATTTCCGGATCATCCCAGCGAATCGCCAGCTCGTCCGTCGGATCATAGAGCGCCGCGCACTTGTACTGAACCTCGACAATATCGCTCAACGCACAGAAACCGTGCGCATAACCGGGCGGGATGAAGAGCTGGCGGAAGTTCTCCGCAGACAGCTCGACGCCCACCCAGCGGCGGTAGGTCGACGACGACGGTCGAATATCAACCGCAACATCAAAGATCACGCCGGCGCTCGCGCGCACAAGCTTTGCTTGGGGATGACGCCTTTGGGCGTGCAAACCGCGGAGCACGCCGCGACGCGAACGCGTGTGATTATCCTGAACGAAAACCGCCTCTATGCCTGCCTCGGCATATCTCGCAGCGTGATAGACCTCGCAGAAAAAGCCCCGCTCGTCGCGAAAGACCTTGGGCTCGACGATCAGCACCCCCTCGAGGGCGGTCGCTTTGACCTCCATCCCTTGCCTCCTCCGCCGATCGCCAGCTCTCCTGCCAGCACGGCGCTTCGGCAGGATTCTACTGCAGCCTGCGAAATCAGGAAGGATGCGCCAAGAAGGCCTCACGAACCGTGCGTGCCTCACGAGAGTGGATACCTTCGGCGAAAGCCCGAGCCTCCTGGGCGAGCACCTCATCGGGCGACCAGATCAGGGCCAGCTCGACGAGACGAACGAGGCGACCGGCCAGTTCGGGCGGAGCACCGAGACCGCCACAAGCAGCGCGCTTAGCGGCCCGGTCAAAGACAAGACGACGCAGCGGCGGGAGCACCCGAGCAAGACGGTCGATCGGAGGCCAGCTCTGAGAACGAGGCGAACCAAGACGCTCTGCGACCTCCAGCAGCTCATCCTCGCCGGCAACTCCATCGACGAGTCCCCACGCCGACGCGCGAGCAGCGTCGGCGGCGATGCTCCGCGTGAGCATTTCCAGCGCAAGAGTCGGCCCGAGGAGACGCGTCAAGCGCAAGGTGCCTCCCCAGGCTGGAGAGAGGCCGATGAGGGCGTCAGAGAAGCCGAATCGCAAACCTGGACGCCCACTCGCCAGGCGTAGATCACAGGCGAGCGCCAGCTCGAGACCACCGGAGAGAACGTGACCGGATAGGAAGGCGATCGTCGTCGGTCCGAGCGCCGCCAAGCGCGCGAGGACGCGTTGGCCATCAGCAGCGTAGCTGCTCGCCTCCTGCGCGTCCGCGAACTCGGCGAAGCGCTCGGGAGGCGGACCGGAAAGGACCATGTCCGCGCGCGCGGTGCCCAGGATGACGCGTTCGAGATCGGAGCGCCCCGCGAGTTCGTCGAGAATCCCGCCGAGACGCTCGAGCTGCGGAAGATCAATCAAGCAACGTGTCCCGCAGTTGGGATGAAAGAGGATGCGAGCGCTTTTCCCGATGAGATCGAGCTCGACCTCGCTCACGAAGATGACCCTCGATGCCCCTGGCTAGGTTGGGGCTCTTGCGCGACCTTCCACATGATCGTTGCCAACCCGCCTTGCCGGGGACGTTGATGGCTCGCCGAGTACGACAGGGAGCTACGCCTCTGGAGGAAATACGATACAACCGACGCGCAGAACCCTGTCCGCACCACCCCAGGCCATCCCTCTGCAATAACGAAGGGATCACAACGCAGCGCCAGGCCAGCGTAGAAGGAGGGCTTGACCTTACTCGCGATCATCGCGAGCGACCTGCTCCCGACCTTCAATCGTCTTGAGCAGCTCGGTGACCTCCGCCCCGAGATCACGTGCGCGCGCCGCCTCCGTACGAGCCTCCTCGAAAGAGCCGATTTGGGCAAGAGCCGCGGCAAGCACGACGTGCACGCGGTGGTTGTTCGGCTGCGCAGCCACGGCATCGCGCAGATGCGTCACCGCCTTGCCAGCCTCACCGAGAGACACCCAACCCATAGCTATTTTTAGGTGGACGTCGACGTCTTCAGGATGAGCCGAAGAGACCTTCTCCCAAGCCTCGAGTGACTTGCGCGGCTGGCCTGTGTTGTCGTAGAGATCGGCGACAATGCGCTGGATTCGCGGGTCCTCCGGGGCAAGCTGTGCCGCCTTCTCCATCGCGGCGACGCCGGCCGCGCGTCGGCCAGAGCTGTAGAGTACGAGTCCGAGATTGAGCACGGCGCCCGCATTGCGCGGGGTGTGTTTCACGGATTGACGCAGGTATTTCTCTGCCTCGGGCACTCGGCCTTGGCGATAGCGGGCGAAACCGGCTACCGAGAAGGCCTCACCCACCTCATCTTCCGAAGAAAGCGGGGAGCGCGCAGCTTTGAGAGCTTGCTCGATGGCCTGCTCGGGATGTCCTGTCTTGATCAGTGCTTTGGAGTAGAGCAGCGAAACGCGCGGCTCCTCTGGCTCCCTCGCGGAGGCCCGCATCAACGCGTTGAGCCCCTCGTCGTGCTGGCCGCTACGGACGAGAGCGAGACCATAGGTCGCGAGCAACTCGGCGTCGTCCGGATGACGGCGCACCTGCTCGGCGAGCCGACGCAAGCGTTCATGAGCGGCGCTCTCGAGCGGGTTGTGCGTCATCGAGCGGATATGCCCGACCCCCTGAGTGTCCGGAATGACAGGAGTCTGGGCGCGGGCCTCGCCGCCAACGCCCAGGGCGAAAGCGAGCGCGAGACCGGCCAGCGCATGCCTCGACCGTCTTGCGACCATGCCACGTCCCCTTGCTTCCCCGAGGGATGCCCGATAAGAGACTGTCATGAACCTTCGCTGCTCGCCAATCGCGTCAGAGAGTGGTGCTCGAGGCGCTTGTACAGATTTGACCGGGGTGTGCCGATGGCCTGCGCGGTACGTGTGATATTCCAAGAGTGCTCCTCGAGGCGCCGGCGCAGATATTCCTTCTCTGCCGCTTCCTTGAACTCCCTCAAGGAGGCGATCGACATCAAGGCGTCACCGCCGAATCCATCCTCTGCCTCGGTAGGCCGCAGGTCCTCGGCGTCGATCTGTTCGCCTCGAGCGAGGATGATCGCTCTCTCAATCGTGTTGCGCAGCTCACGAACGTTGCCCGACCAGCGCATCGACGCCAGTCGCGCCTGTGCCGCAGCAGAAAAACGCCTCGGCCGGAAGTTATTCTCCCTACAGACAAGACCCGCGAGGTGCTCGACAAGCAGCGGAATGTCTCCCGTACGCTCGCGCAACGGTGGCAAATGCACGGGAAGCACGCTCAGACGGTAGTAGAGATCCTCGCGAAAGTGGCCTCGGCCTATTTCCTCTCGCAGATCCTTGTTCGTTGCCGCGAGGACGCGCACGTCGACGCGCATCGGGCGCCCGGCCCCGAGCGGCTCGATCTCCCCGTCCTGTAACGCACGTAGCACCTTCGCCTGTGTCTTGAGTGACATGTCGCCAATCTCATCCAGGAAGATCGTGCCGCCGTGCGCGCGGGCGAAGCGCCCCTTCTGCCGCGCCCCCGCTCCGGTGAAAGAGCCTTTCTCATGGCCGAAGAGCTCAGACTCGATCAGTTCGTCCGGGATCGCGGCACAGTTCACCTTGACGAAGGGCCCGGCAACCCGCGTCGAACTCTCGTGAATCGCCCGGGCAACGAGCTCCTTGCCGGTCCCCGACTCCCCGGTGATCAGTACGGTAGCTTGGGTGGGGCCTACTCTCTCGATGAACTGACGCACCTCAATCATCGCTGGAGACGCCCCGATGAGCCGCCAGCGCTCGCCCTCCTCGACCCGCTGAATCTCCACGGTTTCGCGCAACCGTGCGGTCTCGAGCACCCCTGCGAGGCGACGAAGTACGATCTCTCGCTCTAGCGGCTTCTCGAGAAAGTCCTGCGCCCCCCGCCGCAGGGCCTCCACTGCCGTGGCGATCGTCGCGTGTCCCGAGATCATTAGAACCGGGATGTCCACCCCTGCCTCACGGATCTCGGTCAACGCCGCGAGGCCATCGAGCTCGGGCATCAGGATGTCGAGCAGCAGCGCATCCGGCGGACGAGAGAGGACCATACGTACGGCCTCTTTCCCATCCGCTGCTTCGACGATGGAATAGTCGTCCTCGAGCACGAGACGCAACGCGTCACGAATCGCGGCCTCGTCATCCGCAACAAGAACCGTGGCCTTCTGGATGACGGAGTTCATCCGTGCCTCCCTGCGCTTATGACTGCTTCGGCGGAGCGTGGAAGAAGATCAGTGTCTGGGCACCTGATGAATCGCGCACACGCACACGCACGATCGCAGACGGCTTAATCTCCCGGACCAGCTCCTGGAAACCATCAATGCCGTGGACCTTTTCACCGTTGAGACCCTCGAGGACGAGGCCGGGACGCAAGCCTTTCTCATAGGCGCTCGCGTCCGGATCCACATCGAAGATCAGCACGCCCTCGAAGCCCGCCTTTCTCATCGATTCTGGCAACGCCTTGACGGTGAAGCCGAGGCTGTGAATCGCCTCATCGCGGCTCTCCGGTTCGGAAGGTGCCTCAAGTGAGCTGGTGTCTTGTCCCGTCGGGCGCTCGGTGAGGGTCACGTCAATCTCGAGGCTTTTGCCGTCGCGGAGGATTCCGAGCCGTACCGTGTCTTTCGGTGAGAGATCGGAGATGGCCTCCACGAGTGCCTCGCGCCCCTTGATCGTCTGGCCGTTGACCTTGCGGATGATGTCACCAGTCTTGATGCCGGCACGCGCCGCGGGCATATCCTTACTGACGTTGTTGACGAGCGCACCGCGATTTAGCCCGAGCTTGGACCACTCCGCGGCGTCATCGTCGACGTTCATCACCGTCACGCCGAGGTAGCCGCGCTTGACCGTACCTGTCTCAGCGAGCTGATCGAGAATGCGACTGACCCGCGAGATCGGTAACGCAAAACCAAGCCCCTCGACATTGGCACGCTGAAAAACGGAAGGTCCACTCTCGCGGATGATCGCGGTCGAA
>CAYSMT010000080.1:0-8848 GCA_964432135.1 uncultured Acidobacteriota bacterium | reverse complement strand
TTCGAAAGCGCTCTACCCGCGGGGGCCCTGGTAGAGGGCAAGGAGTCGGAAATCAGCACTTCCGCCCCGGCGTGATGGAGGTAGGATCGCTTCCGTCCACGCTGACTCAGATCCTGATCTCGCTTCAAGATCAGGGAAGCGATTCTCGCATGGGGCTTTACAATGGTGTCATGGAAACAGAGCTCCACGTCGCCATCGATCTCGCGAGACGCGCTGCGCGCGAGGTGATGAGGGTCTACCGAGCCCCCTTTGAAGTTGCGACCAAACCCGGCCAAGGCCCTGTTACGGAAGCGGACCTCTCCGCCGATCGTCTGATTCGCGATGGCTTGTCGTCGGCCTTTCCTGGAGATGCGATCCTTAGCGAGGAGACACCCGACGATCGAATGCGGCTCGGGTCGCGTCGATTGTGGCTCGTCGATCCTCTCGATGGAACGAACCAATTTGTTCGTCGCATCAACGAGTTCGCTGTTATGATCGGCCTCGCCATCGAGGGGGAGGCGCAGCTCGGTGTCGTGTATCTTCCTGTGCAGCGACGCTGTTTCGCGGCGGCTCGGGGTCATGGCTGCTGGCTAATTGAGGCGAAGGGCCGGCGCCGGCGCCGGCGTATCGCCTCGAAACCCTCGCTAACAAAAAGTGCGACGATCGCTGTCAGCCGCGCACACTTCGGTCGGCGCACACGGGCTCTTCTCGATCACTTCGGCGAGCACCGTCTTTTACGTTGCGGCTCAGTGGGCCACAAGGCCATGCTCGTCGCCGCTGGCACAGCAGATGCCTACTTCTCGACGGGTACACGTTCGCGGCATTGGGATACTTGCGCCTGCGAGGCGATCGTACGCGAAGCGGGAGGCGTCTTCGTCGATACGGAAGGCCAGTCTTTCGTCTACAACACCGAGGAGATTCGCAACTGGCGAGGCATCCTCGCTTGTCGTCAGGGGATGGCAACACAGCTTCTAGACCTTCTCGCGAAGCTCGATGACGGCGGAGATCCGTGATGTCGAAGCGCACTTCCCTGATGACGGCAGGAACCCTCCTTTTGTTGACTTGCCTCATGGGAACACGCGCTCAAAGCTCACCTCCTTCCGCTCCCAAATCCCGGTGCTCCGCCCTCGCTGCACCCCATCCCGCCAAGGCGAAAGCCCGACACCTCGTCCAACGCGGGACCAAGGCCTTTCACGCCAGCGCCTTCGAAGACGCAGCGCGTCTTCTCGAAGAAGCCGTACGAGAAGACCCCACTCTCGTGGCCGCATGGGCCAATCTCTCGGCCGTTCGCATCCGGCGCTGCGAGGCCTCTGGCGCACGTTTCGCAGCGCTGGTGGCGCGAAGCCTGGACGCGGAGCTCCTTGCCGCGGCGAAGAATCTTACAATGGCCTCGAAACTTCGGTGTCCTGAGACCACGCCTTCATCGCATCGCCGACGGCAAGATCAGATCCTGAAAGATCCGAGCCAGTCCGCTTCCTGGGTGGCCCTCGCAGACCAACTTCAGGGTGAAGGAGAACATCTGCTCGCCGCCTTCTTCTTAGAACAGGCACTCGCTCGAAATCACGAGACGAGCACTCTGCAACGGCTTCTCGGCCAGCTTGAGGCGGCGGGGCTCGTGCGCAGCGCGCTCGAGTGCGCCGCCCTCCAGGGTCTTGACGATCAGCGAACGAAACGATGGCGCGCACAGCTCGAGGCCCTGGCTCCCGACGCCCGCCGAATCGCCGATCAAATCGCACCGCAGCTCGGCGCGCTGTCCGACACGGAGCACAAGGGCCTCGAACGGATGGCCGAGATCTTACTGCTCCAGCTTTCGGACCGGGAGACAGCCCAGACCAGTTTAGAGAAGCTCATCGGCTTTGGTGAGCTCCGGACAATCGCCGGCGTCTGGGGGCACGTACAAGCCCATCATGAGTGGGCTCTTGTCGAACCCCCCCATGAGCCCACGGCGCCGCTCGCCATACTGCGCCGCTTCCCCGGCGACCTTCAGCTCGCGCTCTTCTCCTGGTATGGGCCGCCGGCCGGCCCTGCTGCTGGCCGGCTCATCGAACAGATGCTCGTCGAACGACTACCTGAGCAGCGCAGCGCATGGCTTCCATGCCCGAAGCAAGCTGAGGGCTTACACTGCCAAGAGGCCCGTTTCGGGATTGACGCAGGAGGGCAGGGGCGAACGTCGGTGGTGATCAGCCTTCTGTCCCCCCAAGAGAACCCCGGCGGCGTCTTGGCCGTGGTGAGCCTCATAGGGGATGGAGGCTGCGGTCCGACTTGCCATGCGAGGGCAGAGACGGCGCGCGCGAAGCTGCTTGCGACACTTGCACCCGCCAAACAGCTTTCCCCTATGCCGGAAAAGTGGACCCTTCCCATCCCGGTAGCGTGGCAAAACGAGTCATACCAAAGCGAAAACAGGAATCCTTGGCGTCGTTTTACCCTCGACGGCGGTCTCGTAGTGGAGCTCCCGCCGGGACTGTGCGCGACGAAAGGTCGCACTCGGGAGATGTTCGCGACGGCGGCACCGCAAGCGCGTCTCTGGATGCGTGGACGCTTTGAAGATCGTGAGAAACGACGGGTCGTGGTGGGAGACTCTTCTCGAGCTGGGTGGATCGAGCAGCGCAGCGAGACGGGGCTCACAACCGATCTCTTCGATGATCCAGAACATCAACTCCGACCTCCGGGCGATCCGAAGGCCGACTTTGTTGCCACGGCCGATCTGAGCGTAGCGCTGCGTAAAGCAGGCGGCAACGGATATGGTCTAGTCGCACGTTTTCATGGCAAAACCTTTGCCGGCGAGTGGCTCGTACTTCGACGCTTGCTGGCTGGCCAAGTCGTCGACGTCTACCTCCCGATCGCCGAAGGGTCTGCAAGCCTCTCACTGCTTTGGATTGCCATCACGATTCGCGAGGAGATCGCTGAAGCCACTCCGCCTCTCGTTGATCTTTCCACGCAGTACGAGATCTCCTTCCGGCGCTTACACACCCACGGTGTGCACGCCGAGCCACGCGAAGGCGTCCTTTTCGCCGCCGATGCCGAGCTGCCCGTACCGCGCGGATTTCAAGTCAGCATTTCCGCAAATTCGCGCAGCGGGTTTCCGGTCAAGATGCGAGCGAAAGAGGGTGGGGCACGCATCACCCTCTTTCGATGGCCGGCCTCCGAAGGGGGAACACACACACGACGACAAGCGCAGGCGGATCGTGAGATGGGAGCAAAAAAAACCTCCGCGTGGCAACGCAAGCGCAGATCCCGGGGAGGAACGACGTTCTACACGCTGATCTCGCCCACGGCCGGTGACGCCTCTTCCGCGATCTGCGCCGTGCTTTTGCTCCCCGACGATGCGGCCTCGCGCGACGCCTACTTTCTCCGCTTAGACCCGGGTACGGAGGTGAGCGCCTCGCATGTGAGCGATCTTTGCGCGTTGCTCGCGAGCATGCGCTACCACCAACGCTAAGCCACCAGCCAGCGCTTATGTTCTAACGCATTCCGAGAAGGTGGGAGACCGACGCGAGTTCTCCAAGAGCCGGTCTCGCGGAACGGGTCTTACCCCGCGTGCGGCCACCGCCCATCGATGAGAGGGAGACCCTGGAGCTTCCACCCACGCCCTGGGCGAGAGCTGTCACGGCTCCTGCGCCGAGCTTGGCCTCGGCCGCACGAACGCTGCCATCAATCGACAGCGGTGTGAAGGGGTGGGCTCCCGGAGGCAACCTCGGATGAACGGGGAACAGCTCCGCGGGATCCATGAGAATGGCGTGCACAAAGCCTTCCGGGCCTTCGAGGAAAGGCTCAACAACAAGCGGTGAGGAATCTCCGGGCAGAGCCGACTGAGCGGCCGCCCATCCACCGAACGCAAAGACCGTACCCAGCACCAGGGCCAGACACGAAAGACTACGCCGTCTTTCCATCGTCGTCCTCCGCTAAGAGCGCCAGCCATGTCGAGCTGGCGCCAGCTTATGGGGTCCCAGTGCTCACTTTTTCTATGACAATCAAGTGATTGTGTCAACCGCGGCGGTGTGGTGCGACCGGCTCAGGTAGAATGACTTCCCGATCGCTCGGGACCTTCCATGGTGGATACGATGCAGGTCGTCAACACACGAATTCCTGTGGCACTGCTCGGCGCGACCGGTCTCGTCGGCCAGCGACTTGTGGCGGCCCTCGAGGGGCACCCGAACTTCGCGCTGAGCTGCGTCGCGGCCTCGGCGCGCAGCGTCGGTCGCCCGTACGGCGAAGCCGTGCATTGGCGCCTGCCAGGCGCAATACCCACAGCAGCGGCGAAGCTTGTCGTTGAGCCTTGCGATCCGGCGCATGTCAAAGCTCGGCTTGTGTTTTCCGCGATCGACGCCGAGGTGGCCTATGACACGGAAGCGGGCTTCGCCGCAGCGGGTCGCGTCGTCGTATCCAACGCACGCTCGCACCGCATGGCCCCCGACGTGCCTCTGCTGATTCCCGAGATCAACGCGACTCATCTCGAGCTGATCGAGCAGCAGCGCTCCACCCGCGGCTGGGGTGGCTTCATCGTCACGAATCCGAACTGCTCGACGATCGGCCTATGCTTGGCGTTGGCGCCGCTGCAGGCCTCGGTTGGGATCGAGAGCGTCATCGTGACGACCCTTCAAGCGATCTCCGGCGCCGGCTATCCAGGTGTGTCGGCGATGGATCTGCTAGACAACGTCGTTCCCTTCGTTCCGGGAGAAGAGGCGAAGATCGAATCCGAACCGAAGAAAATCTTCGGCCATATCTCCGCCTCAGGGGTCGCGTCCTGCGCGCTGGAGATCTCATCCCAGACCCATCGCGTACCCGTCATGGACGGTCACCTGCTCGCCATCTCGTTGCGCACCCGGGAGCGCATCTCTCCACAACGCGCGCGCAGGTTGTTTGAGGAGTATCGGGCTCCTGGAGAGATCGTGGCGCTACCTTCATCGCCCGAAAGACTGTTCCGCGTCGCTTCGGCTGAGGATCGGCCTCAACCACGGCTCGACCGAAATGCGGGACACGGCATGACGGTCACTGTCGGACGTCTTCGCAGCTGCCCCGTACTCGACCTGCGCTTCGAAGCCCTCTCCCACAACACCGTGCGCGGCGCTGCGGGAGGTACCCTCCTGATTGCCGAGCTGCTCGCCGCAAGGGGGCTTCTCCCGTGATCGTGATGAAGTTCGGCGGTACCTCGATAGCGGATGCCTCTTGCATCGCGCGCGTAGCAGGCCTGATCGCTTCGCGCCGGCGGGATGAACTCGTCGTTGTGACCTCCGCCATGGCCGGAGTGACGAACACCCTCGAGGATCTGCTCACGCTCGCCCTCGCCGGACAAGGTGCTCAAACACAGGGCAAGCTCGATAGCTTGCGCGTGCGACATTTGCGGGTCGCCTCCATTCTCGCTGCCGGAGACGAGTTGCTCGTCACTCGGCTCGAACGCCTCGTGCGCGAGGTGCGCGTTCTGTTGCGCGGCGTGCGGTTGCTCACTTCCGTGAGCCCTCGCTCTCGAGACGCCATCCTCGGTTATGGCGAGCTGATGGCTCAGGAGGTGCTTGCAGTCGCTTTGAGACACCGCGGTGTCGATGCTCAAGCCGTGTACGCCGGCGAGATTCTCATCACCGATGATCATTTCGGCGCTGCGCGCCCAGATGCGGCCCAGACCCGACGCAAGGCCCAGGAACGCCTCCTTCCGCTCGTCGCGGCTGGACGTGTCCCGGTCCTTGGCGGCTATCTCGGAGCGACCAAAGAAGGTATCCCGACAACCCTCGGGAGGGGTGGTTCGGACCTATCAGCCTCGCTGTTCGCCCTCGCCCTCGACGCGCGTGCCGTCGAGATCTGGACGGATGTCGACGGCCTCATGACAGCCGATCCCCGCCTCATCCCGGAAGCGCGCCTGGTTCGCCACGCCTCCTTCCGAGAAGCGGCCGAACTCGCCGGCTTCGGGGCGAAGGTTCTCCATCCTGCGGCCATTGATCCCGCGGTCGAAGGGGGCCTCGCTGTTGTGATCCGCAACAGTCTCGCCCCTGAGGGTGGCGGGACACGCATCGACGCAACGGGCGATGCCAGCCGACCCGCCTGTGCCGTGGCTTCGCGCAGCGACGTAGCGCTGATCTGCCTTCGCTCTCCCGGGCTGGCGCGTGACCCGCGATATTTGGCTCGGCTCGGTCAGCTTTTCGAACAAACATCCTGCGCACCGCTCGCGCTCGTGCCCGGCCCGATTGGCATCGACCTGCTCGTCCCCTCAAGCAACGATCTGGACGAAATCGTGGCAGAACTCGCCCGAGACGGCCGCGTCTCGTTCCAACGCGAACTCGGGCTCGTCGCTCTCGTGGGCGATGCGCTCTCCACGAAGCCGTCGCACTGGCGCACGGTGCTTGAGGCGCTGAGCAAGGTCCCGATCCTGCGTCTCGTGCAAGGCCCGGGCGGCACTTCGCTTGGCGCGATCGTGGCCGCCTCGGATCTTCCGCGTGCGGCACGAACGCTCCATGCGGTTTGTTTCGAGCAGGAAAGGACATCCTCATCGTGAACACACTTTCTCTTGTCATCGTGGGTCATGGCCGGATGGGACGCGCCGTCGAGGCGGCGGCCCGAGATGCCGGACACCAAATCGTGGCCATCGTCGACCCGATCTCCGCGCAAGCCACGCGGGACTCCCTGATCGGAATTGCATCCGTCGGGGCCGAGGTCGCCATCGAGTTTTCCACCCCATCGACGGCAGAAGCGAACTGCCGTGCTCTGCTTGGCGCGGGGCTCCCTGTCATCTGCGGAACGACCGGATGGAATGGCGCACTGAAGGCCGTCGAAGAGGAAGCGACGAGAAATGATGTCGGGCTACTCTGGTCGCCGAATTTCTCTCTTGGCATCGCGATCGCTTTCCGCTTGACGACGTTGGCTTCACGTTGGTTCGCAGGAGCCGGCGACTTCTCGCCCTGGCTCTTCGAGGCGCACCACAGCGGCAAGAAAGACGGGCCATCCGGAACCGCAAGACGCTTGGCCGAGCTCATCGTCGAGCATACCCCCGGAAAGACAACCTTCGGGCCGGCGCCTGCCGAGACAGTGATCGATCACGACATGCTTCCTGTCGCGTGGATCAGGGCGGGTAGCATTCCCGGAGAGCACCGCATCGGTTGGGATGCTCCAGAAGAAAGCTTCGAACTCACACATCGCGCGCGAAGCCGCGGTGTTTTCGCGAGGGGCGCCCTGCGAGCAGCCGAGTGGATCATAGGCCAGCATGGACCATGCCACTTTGACGAGTTCCTCGATGAAGTCATCTTCGCCCCGCGCGGCCCGTCAGCCACGTGATGGGGACGACCGAACGAATAGGAGAGATCATGGGCAAGCGCTTGCGCGGCGTCTTCACGGCGCTGGTCACACCCTTCGGAAATGACGGAACTTTTGATGAACACACCTTCGAGCAACTACTCGAACGCCAGCTTGCCGCGGGGGTGCACGGGCTCGTACCCTGCGGCACGACCGGCGAAACGCCTGCGCTCGACGAGCAGGAATGGGCACGCATCATCACGCTGAGCGTTGAAGCCGCAGCGGGACGCGTGAGTGTCGTCGCCGGAACCGGCAGCAACAACACGGCCCAGACCGTGGCGCGGACGAGAAGGGCTCGCGCGCTGGGGGCGGATGCCGCGCTCGTCGTGACGCCGTACTACAACAAACCGAACGCCGAAGGGCTCGTGAGCCACTATCGCACCATCGCCGAAGAAGGAGGGTTACCTGTTGTCGTGTACAACGTCCCCTCGCGCACAGGGTTGAACCTTGCCCCGGAGTTGCTATTGCGCATCGCAGAGATCCCGGGCATCGTCGGCGTGAAGGAGGCCTCGGGGCATCTCGGGCAGGCCATGACCATTCATGCGCGACGCGAGCCGGAGCTCGCCCTGCTCAGCGGCGAGGACGAGCTAACCTGTGCGATGACGCTAATGGGAGGCGACGGCGTGATCTCGGTTGTCTCCAATGTCGATCCGAAAGGAAGCATCGCTTTGGTTGAAGCCGCTCTGGCTGGCGAACTTGATCGCGCGCGTGAAGTGCACTACCGCCAGCTTCCTTTGATTCGCGCTCT
The DNA here is from genome assembly GCA_964432135.1 of uncultured Acidobacteriota bacterium. Classification (GTDB taxonomy): domain Bacteria; phylum Acidobacteriota; class Polarisedimenticolia; order J045; family J045; genus JANTFM01. Next base: position 843 of record CAYSMT010000080.1, on the reverse strand, counting down.
CTTCGCGGAAACGAATCCCGTTCCCGCCAAAGCCGCCTTGGCGCTCATGGGTCTTGCTGAGGACCGCGTCCGAACACCGCTGGCGCCAGCCAGCGACGCGACGCGGCAAGCGCTCATGGCAGGTCTGCGCCATGCCGGTCTTGCGGGGTCCCTGTGATGAAGCACGCCTCATGGGAACAACTCGAAAAACGCATCGAAAGGCTCGCAGCCCAAGCTGAGAACGCTGAGCGCGGTGAGGTCCACGCGACGGTTGGCGAATTACTCGAAGCGCTCGAATCCGGAAAGCTGCGCGCAGCGCAACCCCAGGACGACGCATGGGTCGTCCTGCCTTGGATCAAGGCAGGAATTCTGCTCGGTTTTCGTCACTGCGAGGTCGTCTCCTTTCCTCCCGCGGGCCCGATGAGCTTCCGCGACAAGGAGCTCTTTCCCACGCGCAGCGAAGCCTCGCTCAGCAGCATCCGGATTGTTCCCGGCGGTTCCTCGGTACGTCGCGGCGCCCACCTTGGAGATGGGGTTGTTCTGATGCCGCCCTGCTACATCAACGTGGGCGCCTGGATTGGCGAGGGGACGATGGTCGACTCGCACGCATTGGTGGGCTCGTGTGCCCAGATCGGGCGAGGTGTCCATCTCTCCGCTGGCGTGCAGATCGGGGGCGTCCTTGAACCACCAGGCGCGATGCCGGTCGTTATCGAGGACGGGGTTTTCGTTGGCGGCCTCGCAGCCATCGTAGAAGGCGTACGCGTCGGGGCCGGCGCCGTCATCGGTGCCGGCGTCGTAATCACCGCTTCGACTCCTGTCTACGACCTCGTCGAAGAAAACACTATTCGCGCCCGTGACGGTGTG
>CAYSMT010000079.1:0-8912 GCA_964432135.1 uncultured Acidobacteriota bacterium | reverse complement strand
AGGGTGACGAGGCCTTCAAGAGGATAGCGCTTGTGCGTTCACCTGTTTTCAGGTGCCGAAAGCTGTTCGAGCAGCTTCCAGCTTTGTCCGGCATCGTCGCTGATCTCGATCTTGAGTGTGTTAATCGCAGGCACTGTCATTGGCGCGAGGTAGAACCAGCGCATTAACGAAAGGTCGAGCTCGAGCCAGCCGCTCGCGTCGAGCAAGGGGCTCGTCAGCACGGCGCGTCCGCCATCGACATCGTCGTCATCGGCTGCCACGCCTTCGTTGCCCGTCACATAGGCGCGAGCTCCGGGGTCAGGGGTCGCATCTTCGGAAGGATTAGCAGGTTTTCCCTGATGGGTTGTTCCCCGAGGTACGTCACGTACCCAGTTTCCATCGCTGCAACCTCCACTCACCTCCCAACCCTTGTCCGATTCGAAGTCGTCCTGGAACAAAAGGCCGTCTTCGCGTTGGCCGGCCAGGATGGAGAACTTAGTTGTCGTGTGTTTGCCGTTATCGAAGAAGATCTCAAGGGAGAAGCTTCCATAACTTCCGCAGGGAAGATCCAAGGTGGCGCTGAAATGGGGGGCAAGGTTCTCCGCCTGTGCGTGGCCCGGGATGGTCTCCCAGGCTGCCCAGCGGTCATGTACTGTGACGCCGCGTGTCAGCGGCGTGAGAAAGGCCTCCACGGCGGTAGCGGGATCTTCATCTGTGTTCTCCAGCGTTATCGCGATACGTACCGTTTCTTTGGGATCCGCCGTCCCGTTGGCATTACCGTGCAGCGGATCATCCTCGATAACCCGCCGGGCCGCGATGCGTAGCTTAGGGCCAACTTGCACGGGCGTAGCGGGATCGCCGTGGAGATTGGTCTCGAGAAAACACCAGCGCCGCGTCTCATCGGTTTGAGCGACGGGTGCGTTATCGGCTCGAGAGTCGTCGTTGGCCTCACCGAGGGTCAGCAGACCCTCACGGAAGAGGGCGTCGTAGAACTCGTGGTCGAGGAACTGGCTCGGGCCTTCGGTCGATCCCGATTCGTACCAACCATAGCGTGCATTCATTACGACGCCGAAAGCACCGTGCTCGGCGCTGAGGAAGTGCTCAGAGACGGCCTCGGAGTTGCCGCTGAAGCTCTGATCCCATCCCCCAGAGTCGCAGCCCTGGCTGTAGGAGAAGAAGGGGAACTCGTTTGTCAGGCTGTCGACGTCGGAGCGATTGATTCCCATAACGAAGCCTCGGTTGGCATGTCCGAGGTGGTTCGTAAGATGAGGTCCACGGTTGAGATTGTCGATAACCGCATTACGGGAAAAACTGCCCTCTCTCGCGTAGAGCCGAGTGAGATCGTAGTCGTCCGCGGGAATCAGGCCCGCCGTGACGTCCTTGGAGTCGCCCCCCCAGGTGTTGGCATCGAGGGATTCCCCCATCCACACGAGATCACGTTGTCGCGTTCGAGGTAGACCGGCTTCGTAGCGCAGCAGCTTGTCGACGAAATGTTTGACCTCCGCGGGAGTGTCTACAGTGGCGCGACCGATGTGCACCTCGCTGTAGTAGTCAATTTCGTTGGCTTCGCACCAGATGTTGTTGCCGTTGGTATTCCAATTACCGTCGAGTGCGCCGAAGTAGTAATCCACTGGAGCATCTACGTAGCGGTAACCACCAGCGTTCAACAGACATCCGCGATAGGGAACGAGCAGCGCGCCGGAGTCGTCGACATCATCTCCGCCGAGCAGCACAAAGCTCGTTCCTCGCTCTGTGTAGGCCTCGCGGATGGCCTCGCGCACTTTTTCAGCGTTGTCGACACCGCTGTAGTGATCGAGGATCCACTCGGTAGTAAGAATGCGTCCGGGCATTCCCTGAGCCGTGCGGTGGTCGAGCAGGGGTTGGAAGCTGGCTTTCAGGCTTTGGGGACAAATGATCATGTAGGGCTCTGAGGCCTTGCCTCCCTTGGCTGTCGGATAGTTGCGAGCCAGCTCGGGGTTGATCGCAATGGTGGCCAGGGCGCGGAGATCATCGGGCAGGCCTCGTGGTGCGAGGGTGCCGGCTTCGTCATCCGCCGGACCCGATTCGAGCTGGATGCGCAGCTTGGCATCAGCTCGCCAGAGTAGCGTGCCGCTCGCGGGGCGGAGCTGCAGAGGCCAGAACTCCACCGTAGCCAGGTGAAAGCCGCGGAACACGCCCCCTCCGCTGAGCTGCGCGGGTTGCGCGGGATAGGCCTCGTTCGAGGTGTAAATTGTTGCATCTGCTGGGATCAGGGCTTGGGTTGGCATCCCTATGGGAAGCAGGGGCTGGCCCCACGAGATGTGATGCCTTCCCGAAAGGAGTTTTGCGCTCCCCTCGACCTGGACACTCGTGGCATGCATTCCAGGTGGAAGGACGACGGTCAGCGACACAACGGGGAGACGAGGGTGTCCAGGTGCTGCCGCACGAAGCTCCGCGCCTTCGAGCGTTGCGACCTCACCCCGGTCGGTGAAGCGTAGGCTAGGGGCGGGAAGCGAGAACTCGACGAGTAGATTGTCGTCATCGTGCGATGCCCTGGCCAGCGGCGCTACGGCCAAGGTCGAGGGCAGCAGCATGGCGCAGCAGAGTACAGAGGTCGCTACGATGTGTGTTGGCCTCAGCCTGTTGGATAGCTGCGATCGGCGGATAACGGGATGGGATGAGATGGGTTGGTGCGGCGCGAAAATCATGACAAGGGATACCTCTCTCGGCCGGCTTTAGGCCGGCCGCGGCGGAACCGCTTCGCGCCTCCTTTGTCGTACGGCGCGGCCCCTCGTGCGCCATGGTGTCGTCGACTCTCATCGCGACGCCGCCCAGCTCGTGCCTTAGATATACCGGTGTTCAGTGCTCCGAGACGAGCCTTTACTTGGAATGTTCTTTGTTTAGCCGCCGGGTGGCGGGCACGTCGCTCAAAGGGACGTTATTTTACGCGCCATGACCTCATATCAGGTGCGCTTCTATCCCTCTGGCCGCGTCGTCGATCTGCCCGCAGGCAGCTCGCTCGAAGAGGGGATCTCCCGGGCAGGATTACCCCTGTCGTCCGGTTGCGATGGCGACTTTCTCTGTGGCTTCTGTCGGCTCGAGATCCTGGAGGGTGCCGAGAATCTCGGGCCCGTGAGTGGGAAGGAAAGCAAGGTACTCGCTGCGCTTGGAGCGGCGGCGAACGAGCGCCTCGCCTGTCAGGCTCGTGTCTATGGGTCGGTGAGATTGACAGCGGCGTATTGGTAGGGTCGTGTAGCGGGCAAATCGGACACCCCGTATTACGGTTGCGGATCGGCGCTGGCACCTTCGACGGCGTGCCAGGGTTCGGCGCGGCCACCGAGATACTTGGCCAGAAACTCCTCAACGCGGCCGTAGAAGTCGAGGCGGTTCTCCGGCCGGGCGAAGCCGTGTCCCTCGTCGGTGTAGACGATGTATTCCACCTCGAGGTCGCGTGAACGCATCGCATCGACCATCTGCTGGGCCTCAGCGATCTTGACCCGTGGGTCGTTCGCGCCCTGGGCGATGATCAACGGAGCACAGATCTTGTCTGCGTGGAAGAGCGGCGAGATGCGCTCGTTGAACTCGGCATCGGTCTCGACCTCCCCCACGCGCAGGATGAGTTCCTTCTTCATCGGCGCCCAGTAAGGGGGGATCGATTCGAAGAGCGTTCGCAGGTTGGACGGTCCGACGATGTCGACGCCGCAAGCGTAGATCTGCGGCGTGAAGGCCAGCCCCGCGAGGGTTGCGTAACCGCCGTAGGATCCACCGTAGATGCCGATGCGACCTGGATCGGCCAAGCCGCAGTCTATGGCCCAGGCGACAGCATCTGTCAGGTCGTCTTGCATCGTCCCGACACCCCATTGCCGGTTTCCTGCGTTGAGGAAGGCTTTGCCGAAGCCCGTCGATGCGCGGAAGTTCACCTTCAGGCACGCATAGCCACGGTTGGCCAGCCACTGAGACTCGGGGTCGAATCCCCAGGAGTCGCGGGCCCAGGGGCCACCGTGAACGTTGAGCACCAGTGGCAGATTGCTCTTCGGTCCGGCCGGCGGGCGCGTCAGGTAGGCGACGAGCTCGAGGTCATCACGGGCTTTGATGACCACAGTCTCCATCGGCGCGAGAGGGAGACCTTCCAGCTCAGGGCGGATGAGAAAGAGCTTGTCGGCCCGGCGGTCTTTCCTGTCGTAGACATACCAGCACAAGGGTCCATCGTCGCGTTCATAGGCGACGATCCAGCGGCGGTCCGCGCGATCGCGGCTTGAGATCGTGAAGCAGCCGGGCGCGATCGTACCCAGTCGTGCGAAGTCTTCACGCAGCGATTCGTCGAGCACCATCCATTCATCGCGCAGGTACTCGAAAGAAACGGCCTGCACGACCCGGCTGTCGGGGTGGATCATCACGTGGCCAAGATCGCAGCGTGGGTCGTGGGCCAGCTCCTCGACGATCTCACCCGAGGACGGTTCAACGAGAATCAGGCGACTGGTGTCGGAACCGAGTGAGCTGTGGCAGTAGAGTCGTCCCTTAGCGTCGAAGGAGATCGGCCCGCCATTTTCGCCGAAGGGCCAACGGATCAGCTCGCGCCAGTCGTCTCTGGTGCTCTCGCGCACTCGCAAGATTGTGTCGCCGTCGGCGGGGTCGTGGGCGACGGCGGCGCGAACCTTGAAGTCGGTGTCGGTCAACCAGCCGACGACATCACCTGGGTTCTGCGTATCGAGGGTGGTCTCGCCACTGTCCAGGCGGATGCGATAGATGTCGAAGAGTGATCGGTCACGCCGGTTCAAGCCGACGAGGATTTCTCTCGGATGGTGCTTGTCGGTCATCAGACTCTGTGCCCTGACACCCTCGAAGGGTGTCAGGTCTCGCACCTGCCGATCCGCGATCGAGACGAGGTAGACGTGCCAGTTCTCGTCTCCCTCGAGATCCTGCTGGTAGATCAAGTGCTCGCCGTCCTCGGCCCAAGCGTAGAGACGAATGCCGCGGCTAGTGTCATTGGTGAGCTGGAGATCTTCGCCATCTTCCACATGAAGCCAGATGTTGAGTACACCTTCCGCTGAGGGGGCCAGGTAGCTAAGTCGGCTTCCATCGGGAGAGAGGCGAGGCATTGCGCGCGAAGGATTGCCGAAGAGAATCTCCCGGGGGACAAGCGGTAGCTGCGTCAGAGCGCGCTGATTGTTCATTCGGGGATTATAGGGTGCCTTTCACGGCGCGCCGCGCGGAAAGCCAGGCCTTTTCGACCCGACGGAAGACAGCAGACCAGGTGAAGGACTCGAGCGCTGAGGGCGTGCAGCGTTCAGGATCGCCGAGGGCAGGCTTGTCGAGCGCACGGCGGATCGCCTCGCACAGATTGTCGACGAAGCGCGGGAGTCCGGCAGGATCTGGGCGGTCGATCGTCAACATAGGCGGCAGGGCGACCTGCTCAAGGGCGGGCGCGAGGGCTTCGGCGAGCCGGTCGGCGATGCCGGGAAGCGCCGTCGTCACGAGGCGACTGCCGCATGCGTAGGCTTCGACGAGCACGAGAGGTAGGCCCTCGTAGAAAGAGGGCAGGACCGTTACGGATGCGCTGCGCATCAGTGCCGCGAGCTCTTGCTGCGCGAGCTGTCCGTGAAAGGTGAGCCGGGGGCCGAGCGCTTCCATGCGTACGCGCAGATCATCCGCTTCGGCGCCGCTGCCGCTGCCCGCGACATGTAGCTCGACTGGCAGACCGGTTGCGAGGAGTTGCTCGAAGGCATCGAGCAGCCAGGGTAGGCCCTTGGCTTGGCTGAGCTTTCCGATGTAGAGCAACCGTCCTGGTCGCCGTTTTCCGGCACGGAAGTAGAAGAGTTCCTCCCGGTAGCCCGCGCCGACAACCTGGAAGCGTTCGCGAGATAGCGCGAGCGTGCGTTCGAGGCGCCTCCGGTGATCGTCGTGGAGTAGGACGAAGCGTTCGATGCGCCGACATCCGCGAATAACCTGCGGGGCGAGATGAGGGCACAGCTCCATCTGTCTCAGGCCCGTCGCGTGGCAATGGGCGACGACGGGAAGCCCTGGCGCTACATCTTTGACCAGCGCGGAGAGTAACCAGAGATGGTGGCTGTGAATGAGATCGGGTGCGAACTCCGCGATGACATAGGCAAGATGCGTGCGCCAGGCATCGTGATATGCACGGACTTGAGCCGAGTTCAGCGCGGAAAAGCGCGTGCTTTCGTAGGGCATCACGTCACTCATGCCCGGGACGGCGAAGTCGAGCGCGTCTTCTGCTCCGCCGAAAAACAACGGCTTCAAGGCGGTACCGTCGAGCCCTCCTAAGTCGCGAGGCACGCCCTCCCGCGGCCCTCCAAAGACGATGGCCTGCTCCCATCCCGCTGCAGCCGCGTGACGGACAAGGGCGTCGAGGGTGATCCCACTGCCGGTCAGCAGTGGGCGTTGGGAGAGCAAATGTAGAACTCGTTTCATGTTTCGATGAAAGGCGAGGCACCTGCTTTGAGGCGTGCCCGCCGAACCCTGGAATGGCGCGATGGGGGCGAACTCAACGAATCGTCAGCTCTCTGATGGTGGTCGCCCGCAGGTCGGACTGGAGACTGCGCAGGAAGGCGACGAGACGATAGGAGCCCGGTGGCGCTTCGAGGGTGCCGCGAACAGTGAGTATGCCCGATGCCCCCTCGCTGCCTTCTGGAACGACGTGATGGAGATCGTGAAAAACGTGTGTTAGCAGCTCTCCGTCGAGGTTTTCGACCCGCAGGTGGAGGGTCATTTCCGCGACGGCCTGTTTGCCTACGATTTCGTAGCTCAGCTCGGCTGCGCGGAAGCCGATGCTGAAGGGTTGAGCGATGAGGCCGTCCTCACCCGGCTCGGAGTGAGTCTTGGAAGGGATGGCGATGCGTGTGTGAAGGCGTCCTGAATCGGGGCTGCGATGGCTCGTGCCACGGCCGTAGCTCAGCGTGACCCCGGGCCGCGAACAGCTCATGTGTACGCGGGAGATACGCGCGGTCTTTTTAAGCTGCTCCGGCGGCGCGACGCCGACGAAGTAACGGCCTTCGTCGATGTGAGCGAGCTCATCGAGAGCTTTACCAATGTCTCGCTCCTCGAGAAATACTCCTCCCGTCTCTCGCGCGATGTCACGCGCAAACTGCTGAGCTTGCGCATAGGCGACTTCGACCGGACGCGTACCAGCTTGATGCAGGCCGCGCATTGCGACGCTGAGATGTCCCGCTGGGCGCATCGTCGGATCGATAAAGGCGAAGCTCACCCGCTCGTGCTCAGCTTTCTCGGCGAGTTCTCCGAGCAGATGACCGCCTCGCCCCTGGGCCAAGCGATCACGCAGCTCATCGAGCTCACTTGAGTTCCCGAATACAGCACGAGCGGCTTCCCAAAACTCCCTTTCGGGCTCGAGGGTCGCGCCGTGTGTCAGTGCGTAAATCGTTACCGGCCCGTCGAGTCCGCGTGCATAGCGCAGTGTTTCCTCGAGGGCCGCCACGAGGCGCAAGCCGGCACGCTGCCGGGCATCGACGTAGGCGCCGGCCGTGAACTGCAAGCAGCGCGGGCGCGGATGCAGGTTCTCCTGGTTCGAGAAGGAGGGTTCGCCTGTCATGGGGCGTCCCTGATTGCTGTCTTCGGTGTCGGTTTTAATGCACAGCTCAAGCTGGCGTACCAGCCGTCGCATGCGCGTGCCCAACGAAGTGTCTCGAGGAAGCCGGTTCTCGAAGGCTTTTTTTACGGCTTCCTTGAGACGAAGCTTGTTCGAAGTAAAGGCGGTTTCGAGCCTAAATTGCGCGCCGAAGGAAAACACAGCTGCGAGGTCCACCTCTCGAATCGAGTTCTCTATGAAGGTCTGGAAGGCCTTGGGGCCCTGATCCGTCGCGAAGGAGGTCATCAGACCGCCGTCGATGAAAAACACGACGGCTCGCGGGCTCGTCTTGGCGCTCGGACTCGTTTGGCTCATCTCGCCGCCTTCGATCGAGAGGCGTGCTATTGGAAGGATGTGCCCCGCTACGAGCTGTCGTTGCGTAGGTTCGAGATAGGCAACGCGGGCCCTGTGTCCTCGGATCGTGACTGATAGCTCATCAGGGCGAAGATCGCGTACGGGCATGCCGTTGGCGTCCCGAGCGAGGAGCGGGAACTCGATGCGACGCACATCGATCTCTTCGATGACTTGGGAGGGAAGAGTCTTCTCCTGGGTGAGGGGCGTGTCGCCGCCAGCGAGGAGCACGAAGGAGACGATAGCAGGCGCAAGCAAGCGTCCGGAAGATACTCTTAGATCGAAATAGCCATGCACCCAATAAGCGTAGCATCCTGGGTTGGAGAGGGCGAGAGAACAGGAGAAGATGGTGGCCGCCTTTCTGTGCACGCAGAAGCTTCTGCGTGGCTGCGTTCCGTCACTCGGCTTGCGGAGGCGCGCGGCGGCGACTACCGTGAATAGACCATGCTCGCCAGTCAGACAAGCGTCCTCATGGCCCTTATCGCCTCCATGCTGCCTGTTTGCGCGGCCCTCTCTCCGCCGTCGCGGCCTCCCGGCGTTGCTGATTCCACCTCAGGTACATCGACCGAGCTGCTCAAGTGGCTCGTTGATTTGAAGGACTGGGAAGGGGCTGTCGACGAGGCGGATGAGCTCATCGAAGATGCGGCGTGCGATCTGCGCTGTCAGGAGTATCGGGGGATCGCCTGCCTGCGCCTCGGCCATATCGAGGAGGCCGTCGAGAGCTTTGAACGCGTGTCCACCGCCCAGCCGGATGACCCGCGGAGTGCGGGCCTTCTGGGCCTCGCGTTGGTGGCGCTTGGTGAGCGTGTCGAAGCCGAGGGGCGCGCCGACCAAGCGAAGGCCATCTGTAATCGCGCGGCAGATGAGCTGGCAAAGGCTTCATTGGCGCCGCAGGCGAGTCGACAACTGCTGCGGGCTTGGGCCGTCGCGCTGGAGGGCGCTCAGAGACATGAAGAGGAGCAGGGTGCGCTGCGAGCTCTCCTCGCCCGGGATAAGGGCGACG
>CAYSMT010000078.1:5538-8938 GCA_964432135.1 uncultured Acidobacteriota bacterium | reverse complement strand
CCTACCGTTACAAGACCGCGCTCGCGGCCTGAAACCCAGGACAATCGGCGTGCCAGATCAGAAGCTGGACGCGAAAAGCGCGAAAAGCGCACCGTTGAGGGCTCACCTCACTCGGGTTTGGGTGGAATGGCCTGAGTGATCAGTTGATCCAGCGGCGGGCATAGACCGTGCCGCTGGCCCGATGCAGGGTGACGGAGATCTCGTGCCGACCGGGGCCAAGGGTTAGCGGGCGACGCACCGTCAGCAGGTAGTGGCCGTCAAGCGCCTTCATCACCCGCTCGATCGCGATCTTCGAAAAAATATGCGTCTTGACATAGAAGCCCCCCGTGTCGACGGCGATGGTGCGCAGGGGGCCCTCGAGGGAGTGGTAATCCGCGTTGGTCACATCAAGTGAGAAGACGGTTACGCGGGAGTCGCTGAGCGCTCGCAAGGCCGTGCTGTACTCAGCACGGAGCTGGGCAAAAGAGCCCGCGACCATACGACCGAGCCCCCAGCCAAAGAAGAACATCGACTTCGGACCGGGGAGTTCGCTGAGAGACTGGCCAACGATCCACAGTGCCCGCTCCGGGTTGGGTGCGTTCTTTGCGGCGACAGCATCGAAGCTCGAGGCGATCGAGGGGAAGCCTTTCGCGAGATAAGGGGGGGCGTTTGAATAAGTGATGATGGACTCGTGGAGTATCCGGCGTGTTGTTTCACGCTCCTTAGTGAAGTCGCTGTAGAGCCTCAGGTGGGAGTCGTAGCAGAAGATGGCGACGCGATCGTTGGGCTCGAGAGTGTCCAGTAGCTCGTCGGCACGCTGGACCATCTTCATCAGTCCGACCATCCGGGTGGGATGGAGATCACGCTGAAAGAAGAAGATGATCAGTCGGCCCGCGTTTGGAGCTGTGGGAGACGATGATGCGGTGATGGCGCCGGGAGCGGGTCGTGTCGGTTTTGTGGGTTGCGCGTTAGGCGCAACCGTGGCAGGGCGCCTCGTTACAACGCGTCCGGAAATCCACTCTGCCGATTCGACGACGGCTCGCTTGCGTCCGATGCGCACGCGGAAGTTGGTCACGTTGAGATCGGGAATAGCCTCGCCGTGGGCGTCGACAACGCGTGCGTCGATGAGGATCCGCGCGACCTCGATTTCGTCGCGATGACTCGTTGGTTTTGGCTCATCGGCCGCGAGCGTTGCGGGGATAGCCAGCAACTCCAGGACCGCGAAAGCGGCGAGGGCGAGAGCGAGATGTTCCGGGCGACGCCGGTTGGTCGCGGGAGAAAGCATCACCTCGATGGTAGCAGCGCCTTGGGGGCGTCGCACACGCCCCCCGTGGCTGACCAGAACTCGGGTCGAGCAGAATCGGCGGCAGAAGGGAAAGATTGGCGGGAGCGACGGGACTCGAACCCGCGACCTCAGGCTTGACAGGCCTGCGTGCTAACCAGCTGCACCACGCCCCCGCTCGGGCGTCAAAATTGGTGGGCGGTACCGGGCTCGAACCAGTGACATCCTGCGTGTAAAGCAGGCGCTCTCCCAGCTGAGCTAACCGCCCGCGAGGCACAGAGATTACGGTCCGGGGGTGGCCGCGTCAAGGCGCGAGGTGAAAATCTATCGAGCCTCGTGGGTTGCGTGCTCAGGGTCTCGCGATTCGGGCCAAGCGCGCGAGGATGAGTATGTGATGCGTTCCTGGCCAGAAGTGGCGTTCGCATTCCGGACAGCGACGAAAGCGCTCGTAGCGTCGGCAGACATAGGGCGGAACACGGCCCCAGGCTTGCTCACGAGTGAGTTCCTTAAGCAACTCGTTGCAGACGGGACAGCGTGAGAAGCGGCCTTCGAAGTCGAGTGTGATGCGTCCCGTCACTAGCAGCGCGCGCAGCTGGTCGATGAGTTCGTCCGCATCGATCAGGAGGCCATCGCGAACGATGCGTCGGCGCAGTAGCTCGTGGTTGCGGGTCAGAAGAGTTCGCTTCTCCCGCGCCGAGATGCGGGCGAGAGTGCGATCATCCCAACTCGCTCCGTAGGATGCGTCATAGCCGAGCAGGCGCAACCAGCGGGCGAGGCGTCCGAGCATGATGTCGACGACGAAGCGTGGCGGGTCGCTCTGGTGGGGCATGGGCATGGCCCTCAGCCGTCATTGTAGACATACCTCGAGCCTAATGCTGGCGCAGGGCGACCAGCTCGCGCAGCACACCTTCGGCGAGGTCGATGCGCTCCGGGAGATCTTGGATGACGAAGGCAGCGCCTCCGGGCGTGGCCTGGAGCTGGCCGCGCTCAGAGAGCAGGGCGCGTAGCGCCGCCTCGGCCTCGGGCCATGCGGAACGACCTGGCCACGAGGGGGTCGTCGCGGGCGGGAGAAGGAAAGCCGTGGTCGCCAGCGCGGGGAGGGCGATGAGCAGATATTTTCCGTTACGCCTTGCCACAAGGCCTCGATTTGCGAGGAGCTGATCGAGGGCTTCGTGAAGAGGAAGCTGGTGGAAGGAGATGCTGAGCACACTGTCAAGACCTTCGCCAAGCCGGATCTCTCGTCCACTGGCGGCAGAGAACAGTGCGAGAAGCTTCGAGAGGTGTACGGAGCGAGCTTCGATAGTCACGGGGTCGGCCGCGCGCAAAAGATCCGCGAGCTGAGCTGGCGAGGGCTGGGGAATGAGATCGATGCGTTGAAGGTCGGTCGGGCCGGGCGTATTCGAGACCAGAGTCTCGCTTGGGGTCGCGGGCTCTGGAGCAAGAGTCACGGATTCGGTCGGAGGCGCGGCACCTTCCGCGGCGGCTTTGGTGCTCGTGGCGGCGGGCTCAGCGTTCCGTGCGGTTCCTTGTGTCGGTCTGGCGGAATGCGCGCTTACACAGCCTGCGAGCAGCGTGAGTGCAGCGGCGAGAGCCGCGCCTCCTGCGCCCCAGCCGCCAGAATCGCGGCCCTTCACGGTACCGTCCCTTGTGTGCTGGATCCGTCGTTGGCGGTGTGCTCCGGCAGAGTTAGCCTCAAACGGCCGGCGCGTCCGTCTCGGGGGACGAGGGTGACGCCGTCGGCGTCGATGCGTGTCACCACCCAGCCAGAGAAGAGATCTCCCGCTCGGGCGATTCTGCCGGAGATCAAGGCGAGGGCTTCGTGCTCTGACCAGAGGATCACGCTCAGCCTGAGCTGCGGAGGACGCGCCGGCTCCTGTGGACAGGTGAGGAGTTTTGCAGGAAGTTGGCCGTGCCTTATCGGGCGGGGTTTGGGATGCGACCAGAGCGTGGCCCCCTTTCCCGCCTCGTGCGCGGTCAAGCGCGCTGATCTTCTATCGGCAGGCATGATGGTTTGCTCCTGCTTGGCGGGCGGTCGCATCGCAGGTGCCGGTACAACCGGGCGCAAGCAGAGCCAGGCGTTTATGCTCAAAGTAGCGAGTACCGCCAAAGCGAGCACCAGCGCATATCTCGTGCTCATCG
>CAYSMT010000078.1:0-5528 GCA_964432135.1 uncultured Acidobacteriota bacterium | reverse complement strand
TACCGTTTCGCAGGCGGGCGTCGCCTCGGGTTGATCCTGCGCAGCGTGCGTGCGCGGCCGGAGGTTGACGACGCGTGGTGTGGCGACAGGTAGCTCCGTAACGAGATGCACGCGGGCTGCGAATTGCGGTCCTGTGGGTGTGGCGCTGATCTCGATGGCGTCGAGGGCCAGCGGCGGATGGACGTGCGCGAGGGAAGCGACGAAATCCACGATAGTTTCGTAGGAGCCCGATCCTCGCACCGTCGCTGTCATTGCGCGGTAGGGGGATGTCGCTGATCGTTCCTTCGCTCCGCTCTGCTCACCGCGCAGGACGAGCGTGCCGCCAGCGGACAAAGTGGCGACGATGGCATCGGCGGGATCGTCGAGGTCGATAGTCCCACCCGTCTCATATTTAAAGCTTTCGAGGCGACAGGTGGCTGCGGCCTCGTGAAGGCTCGCTACGAGGTGAGCCCAGGTCAGGAAGGGGCCCCGCGCCCAGCGAAGCGTTGCTGAGGCCTTCTGAACATCGCATCGCTGGGTAAGGCCCTCGTTGAGACGCGTGATCTCACCTGCGATTTCAACGCACTCGAGACGGATCAGCAGCGCGTAGCCCGTCGACGCGACAATGAGCGCGCAGAGCACAAAAGTCCCTACGAGACTCGTAGAGACCCTGCTGTGCGTGCTCACCTGTCGTCGCCTCCGGTATCCGGCTTGGGGTGTACGACACCTTCGATCGCGAAGTCGACCTGTTCAGCTCGGTTTGCATCGGGGTTCGAGCGCAAGGCGATCCGGGGCAACCCCGAGCCGTAGGGGCTTGCTCGGAGGCCTTCGTGGAGTCCCGCGAGCAACAATCCCGTTTCCTGGGTGCTTGCGTTGGTCGTTCGGCCCTCGACCCCGAGCAAGGGGCCCTCAGGAGTGATCGCCAGTACGAGGCGCGCGTAGTCGATCCCGGGCTGCGCCATCAGGCCAACCTCGGTCAGCACGCCAGACCAGTTCGGTACGGGGACGGCTGTTGTCGGAGGGGGTGCGACCTGCGCTGCGTTAGGTACAGACGGAGGCAAGGAAGCTAGGCGCTCAGCGATGACTTGGCGCTGCGCGCGCAGCTCATCACGACCTTTGTTGAGCTGGCCTAGCAACAGTAAAGAAAGAAGGCACACAACGGCTGCGGCGGCGATGCCAAGCTGTCCGCGTCGACGGAGGTGGCGGTAGCGTCGCGTGGCCTTGGGAACGATGGCGAACCTGGTGTTGCGCCCGCGTGCAGCCCAGGCGGCGCCCGCAAGCCGGCCGCAGGTCGTCTCATCCAATAGGCCTTCACGCACGACCCCGGACCAAGGATCGTGGACTTCCACCATGGTCTCGGGAAGAGCGGCAAGGAGTTGCTCGCGCAGCGGCGTCGTGAGTTCTCGTGCACCAACGAGGAGGATGCGGCGGATACCGCGTCGGTCGGTCTTCTGCTGGTAGTTGTTGAGCGCGTTTTCGATCTCTTGGAAGTCCGCGAGGCGCTTTTCGACGATAGCCACCGGATCGTCCGAACGGAGGTGGCGCAGGGGCAACTCGCATAGCTCCACAAGAGCGCGTCCGCGCAGGATCGCGAGTGTTCCTCGGCTTCCACCGACATCAACGCGCAGCACGCCGTCAGTACTCCGTTCGTCGGGGAGTTCGCTGAGGGCGCGTGCGGCGGTGCTGAGCACGCTGTTGACGGGGCAGTTGGCGGCGGCGAGGAGGCTCGCCCAGGTTTCGAGGGGTTCGCGCGGCAGGTAGTGCAGCGTGACGCGGCGTCGCCCGTCGGCCCTTGGAGGAGCCGCGAAGAAGGTGAGGTGATAGCCCTCGGGGTTTTCCTCAAGCTGAAGGCTGCCTTGGGTTTCGATCGCTTCACGCAGCGCTTGCCCACTCATCTTTGGCAGGCGCAGCTCGATGATACGGGCCCGTGGGTCGGAGAGCAGTAAGCATGTGGGACCATGGAGAGAGATTTCCTCAAGTAGGCTTGAGAGGGCGTCGGGCACCTCGGACAACGAGGAGACCTCACGTTCTGCCCAGGCGAGCAGACGGGGTCTCCTGCCGCGGCTAAGCGCGACGGCACGTACCGCCTCGGGGGCGATCTCTATGCCGATCCGGCCACTTCGGGGCACAGCAAGACCTCCTCAGCCGGTCTTATCGGACAAATTCAGACAAACATGAGCGGGTTCAGGGTGGGCGCAGAAGCAGAAGGCAAGAGGGTGCTTTGCTTTGCGGACGGCTCACAAGGCCTGAGCGATCGCGCTTCCGTCTTCGGCGGATTGCACGAAGATCGGCTCGAGATCGTCAAAGTCCATCTCCAGGAAGCGCGCTCCCGCCTCCTCGCTCAGCTCCTGCGCCGACTGCCGTGGGTCGCACCCGTTGACAAGCTGCCTGCCAAAGGCTCCGGCGAGCCCTGTTGCAGCCGCGAGTAGACGTGTTCCGGGGGGCGCGAGCGCTCCATCCCGCTGGTGTGCGACAGCGAGGGCCACTTTCTCAGGCAGTCCCCAGCTTGCGAGTAAGCGCGCGCCGGCTGCGGGAATGAGGGGTTCGATCGCTTCGCGAAGGACCATGGCATCGATGTGAGCAGGAGTTCCGCGAGGAGACAACCGTTCTGCGGCTTGGACGAGAATCGGCTCACCGATGCTGTGGAAAAGCCCGGCAAGGAAGCACTCCTCAGGTATCTCGCCAGCACGTACGCCAACGAGCCGCGCCGCGACCGAAGCGAAGATGGCACTCATCCACGCACGCTCGAGCAGGCCGGCCCAAGTCGCGTCGTTCGAGCGGAAGGTTTCTTTGCCGGCGGCGCCGATGACGAGTACGAGGACCATCGTGACGCCCAACCGGCCGATGGCCTGAGCTAGATCGACGATCTCACACAGCCCCGCATACATTGCTGAGTTGGCCATCCGGAGCACCCGGGCCGATAGCCCGGGACTGGCTTCAATGATGCGAGCAAGATCGCGTGCTCCGACGCCCTGGCGTTGCACTGCCTCGCTTACACGCACGGCGATCTCCGGCATGACGGGCAAGGTAAAGCGGCCCTCACGGAGCGCCTGTTCGAGTAGGGCGCTGATCTCTTGGGCAGACGCTGGGTTTTCGGTAACTGGGGGCATGGTCAGGGGTCAGAGGACGCGAGCAAACTCACGGGCATCGTCACTGGCCTTCGAGAAGACAGTATCGATCGTGTCGGGAAGGATGCCGAGTTGAACGACCGCCGGATGCTGCATCAGCTCCGATCGGCCTTGGCCTGCGGCATAGACCTGTGCGAAGCCAGCGACGAGCGAGACGAGGGCAGCGCGTTGGCCGTGCTCGATCGGAGCGCGGGCGGGTTCCGCCTGGAACTCGACGGCACACCAAAGCGACGCGGGCAGACCCCATTTTTTCAGGAGTCGCGCGCCTGCGGTAGGCGCGAGCTCCTCGAGCGCCCGCCGCGTCAGTGCTGATTCTGGGTGCTCGATGGCACCGGAGAACATGAGCTTGCGGAGCGATTCAAGCAGCACGCTTTCGCCGGAGGCGTGCAGCAGGCCTGCGAGGAAGGATTCTTCTCGGTCGAGCCCGCAGGGCTCGGCGATGAGTCGACCGACGGCAGAGGCGAAGAGAGAGCGCGACCACGAGTCCGCGAGCATCGCCTGGAACTCGGGCTCGTCCGAGCGAAAAGCCTCCTTGCCCGCGGCACCGATGACCAGGGCGACGACCATCGCCGTCCCGAGGCGTCCGATGGCGTGGTCGAGGTCACGAATCTCAGAGAGCCCAGCGTAAATCGCCGAGTTGGCCATCTTCAGGACCCGGGCCGCAAGGGCACCGTCGCCGCCGATGATCTGTGCGAGACGCCGCGCGCTGGAGGTCGGGTTCGCGGCCTCCTCCTTTACGCGCATGGCGATATCGGGCATCACTGGCAGGGTCAGGTGGCCCGCGTCGATCTCGCCGTGGAGAAGGGTCACGAGCCGTTCGTAATCTACCGCCGCTGTCGTTGTCATTGCCGCGTGTGCTCCCAGGGATGCCTTCGTCGCGAGACGGACGGCCCTGTGCAGGAAAACCTAGGGAGCCCGAGGAAGGAAGTCCACGCCGGATTCCCGAGGTCTGTGCTTCGAGGATGCTCGGGCGGCCCCGCGAAAGGGGGCTAAACTGGTCGCCTTCGGACGGCGGCGGGTATTGGCTTCGGCCTGCCGAGTATTTGGCCGGTCCGTGCTGTTGAGGGAGTTCGTCGCGAAGTTGCGGGGTGAGCGCCCCCAGAAGCGATGCGGACTGGTATACGCGCGGCTCGCACCGGGCCGCGGAGGATGTTGCCCATGCACCGAACGACAATGCGCGCGCTGCTATCCCTTCTTCCTTCGGCTCTGCTCTTCACGGGCTTCGCCTATGCGGAGGCATCGATTCAGACCGTCAAGCTGCCCTTCGAAGTTGGTGCGTCGCATGCTGTTGAGACGCGCGTGGGCGCGTTACGTGTGACGAAGATGGGTATTGCTCCGGATAACGCACCGATGTTTGCGTCGTTGCTTCCGCCTCGGGGCGGGCAATCGCGCTATTCTTGGTTGAGCTACAGCATCCGTGTGGAGAACGCCTCCGACATACGGCACAGGCTTGGCGTGCGCGTGCGGCTTCTCGACAAGAACGGCGCCGTGATCGACGAGTTCACCTTTAGAGGGCGCGTTGGCAAGGGACGCTACCGCGTGCTCGAGCTACGGCGCTTGACGTTGAACTACATCATCTCCCTCGTGGATGCCGTCGAGCTGACGCTCAGTCAGGAGTAGTTGCGTGCTCTTCGGCGCCGGTGCCGGTGTCGGGGCGCGAGGCGAGGAGTTGCGCGACATGCTCGTGCGCATCGCAAGGCCTCGCGCGGGGGGTACCCCTGCCGAGGCGGCCACGCGGCGCCTGCTCGCGCGGACGCTGCGCGAGGCGGGGTGGTGCGTTCGCGAAGAGCCTTTTTTATATCGACTCTCTCTCCCGCTCGGTGCTCTGCGCTTGGGTTTCCTTTGCTTCGCGGCGGCTTTCGTGGCGAGTGCCCTCGGTGCATCAGGGGTCGGTGTTGCTGCCATAAGTCTGATGTTCCTCGTTGCGGGCCTATGGCTTTTGAACGCCGCGCTCACCAACGATCGCCTTCTCTTTCCCGGGTCGGCTGCTGACGCGGGGCTCAGAGAAAGCGCCAACTTGCTCGCCAAACTCGGAGGTGCAGAGCGCGGACCTACTGTCCTGCTGGTGGCGCATCTCGACAGCAAGTCTCAGAACATTCCCTTTTTACACCGGGCCATGTTAGTGGCCTTGGTCGGTGTTGGGGGTGTCGCGCTCGCCTGCTCTTGGGGGGCTTCCTTTATGGGGTGGCCCGATGGGCTGTGGCGTGGATTCTCCGTAGTGGGGGCACTCGCCTGTGTCACTCTCGCGATGCTCCGATTCACAGATCGCTCTCCCGGGGCGCTCGACAACGCTGCCGCGATCGTCGCCCTGTGTGCCGTAGCCCGCCGTCTCACGGCGGAATCCGTCGCTGATGCCGTACGCGTTGTCGTGCTGCTTACGGGGGCTGAGGAGCATTTCATGGCAGGTGCGCGGAATTTCCT
>CAYSMT010000077.1:0-8978 GCA_964432135.1 uncultured Acidobacteriota bacterium | reverse complement strand
TAGGCCTGAACGCGGCTGACATGTCCCACAGTCGACTGTCCACGAGCATCCATCGCGGCAGCCAGAGCTTCGAGGGCTGTCGCCTGCGTATGCGCCATCGTGACGATCCGCCGATTCTGCTCGTCGAGCTGCCCAAGATAGCGCCGGTAAGCGAAGTAGCTTCCCGCCAGCAACACGATAGGTATCAACACGACGAGCGGGCCGTGCTGGCGAATCAAGAGAAAGATCATCCCCGCAACAACACCGGCGATGAGAAAGCTGTGTGAAGTCCAGAGGTAATTGTTACGCCAGGTCGCGAGGATAGGTACGCGGCGCGAGCGCCCCGTCAAGAGGGCGATTTGCCAACTGTTGGCGAGGTAGTGCGAGAGGCACATCGCGCTGATCGCAAACGCCAGGATCAAGTCAGGGTGCAGTGCCGTGTGCGTAGCCAGCACTCGGGTTGCCGCAACGTACACCAGCGCACCGATGCCGACCGACGACGCAATCGTCGAGACGCTGCTCGCCACCGAGAGAGGACGACGCGTGTGGCGCATCGTCCCCACGAAAGCATCGACGGCCGCGACGAGGATCGCAGGCCAGGGACCGAGGAAGAGCACGGCCAGGTAGGCCACCGAATCTGAAAGCGAGAGCACCGAGCGCAAGCCCGGGATGCGCAAGGTAAGAGAACCCGCGAGCAGAGCTGCGAGCAGCAGCGCGCCGAACGCAGGAGAAGAGTAGAGACCCTCACGCCAGAAGGTCTCCACCAGCGCCATGCTCAGGACGCTCGCTCCCACGACGTTGATCACCGTGAAAAGCGAGATGCCCACGATGTCGAGGCGTCTAATCACACCAGGCTCGCAGCATGCCAACACACCCCCTTGGAGGGGACACGCTCCCCCAAGGATAGATAGGGCCTGCGTGAATGCGCATCAATGCACATCGAAGCATTCACTCCAGCGGCATATTCCACGCTCCTCGCAATCAAGCAAAATCGAACAAATACACACGATGCGGGGTCAAAGAATGTCACCTTGCGAGGGGCAACACCACGCCGGACACGGCGCGCCCCCATTGCCACGGGCTCATCGACCTCCCGCGGCTCCGATGCTGAGCCACATCACAGCCTCAGGGGAAGACCAGCATCTGAAGGTGGCGATCAATCGCCACCTTCGGCAAAGGAGGTCCCGAAAGACCACTGAGGAACATGGCCGAGGATCGCGATGCGATTGTCAGCATCCACCACCACGGCATCGCTCGGCAATAGATTCCCCTCGAGGCGGTCGGTTGACATGCAGACCAAGCCCTCAGCCGGATCGTTCTCGGCGAAGAGAATGCCCTCTGCAAAGAGAATGCCCTCCGCAAAAAGAATGCCCGAGGGCTTGAGGAGGTCTCCCTGCGCAATGTCGACCTTCTCTGCAAAGAGAAGACCAGAGGCGTCGAGCGCACCGTCCTGGGTCAGCTTGGCGCCGTGCCTACCGAAGAGGTCCTTCCTGCGGAACAGGCTGCTCTCCGCAAAAAGAAGGCCCTCGGCGTAGAGAGTGTCCTCGGCGAAGAGGATCCCTTCTGCGAAAAGGATGCCCTCCGCAAAAAGAATACCTTCAGTGAAGAGAAGGCCACCGGCCTCGATCTGCCCACCGTCGGGGGCCGGGATGACCACCCTTCCCCGGGCCCAAGGAACGGTCGTGTTGCTGAGAATCGAAAATGGGGCGGGCATCTCATGGGGCATGAGGATGGCTCCGCCGGCCGCAAGATACGCTGGTGACACACCCGCATCTGCGATGGCCCGCGCGAGACGCACGGCCCCCTCCGCATTGACCATCCCTGAACCTTGATCGAAGACCATGGCTCCGGGAAGCTGCTCGGAGGTGTACATCAAGATACCCTTGACGAGTTCGGGCGTCAGATCGAGGTTGGCCTGGAGCATGAGGGCAACCACACCCGTCACGGCCGCTGCGGACATCGAAGTCCCGCTCAGAGCGAACCACTCCTGCCGGAGGGCCGACTTGTCGGAGGCGAGCTGTGGGAAGTTGGATGCGATCTGAGAGCTCGCCTTCATGCGGGACATCACATGTGTGCCAGGCGCGACGATATCCGGCTTGATGATGTTGTCGTAGGCGCCGGTCGACTTGTCAAAACCACGGGTCGGTCCTCGGGAGGAGAAGGATGCGACGCGATCGTCGGCACGCCGCAGCGTACCCTTATCGGCTGTCGCACCCACCGTGATGACGGAAGGACACATGCCCGGCGTTGTGATCGTGCCATACAGGGGTGTCCCGTCATCGCTTCGACCGCTGTTGCCGGCCGAAGCGACCACGACGATCCCGTAGTTGCGCAGCGTGCGCACAGCCGCACATAGCGGGTCGGTCTCGAAGGACTCTACCGCCGGAGCGCCGAAGCTCATGTTGACGACCCGGATCCCACGCTGAAGGCCGTACTGCATGAGATAGTTCGTCGCACCGAGCACATACCATGTGCTGCCCTTGCCTTCGTTGGTCATGACGCGGTAGGAGTGCAAACGGACGCCGGGCGCGATGCCTTGGTAGTTCTCGCCCTGGGCCTTCGCCGCGCACGCCCGTCCAGCGATGATATTCGCCACGTGAGTCCCATGACCGTACTCATCCCAGCCGCCACCGGGCCCCGTGTAACCTTCACCGAGGGAAAGTCCAGCCGCGTAGATGCCCGTGTCCATGATGGCGACGTGAACTCCTTCACCGGTGACACCATAGAGGCCGTTAGCCTCCGCCGTGCCGGTGCGTATTTGCAGATCGCTGTACACAGGATGCGACGGCAACGAGGACGCGAGAAGCTGCCGGTCGAGGCTGATCGCCCGAACCTTCGGGTGGGCGGACCAGCGCGGCAGGTCCCGCGCGGGCATCTCGACGAGGATCATTTTAAGCGCCTCGAGAATCTCGAAGGACTTGTTCCCGGCGAGCAGGTAGCTCTGCTCCTGTTCGTTCAAGGGCTCCTTGAGCTGCACGATGACCCGTCGCGTGCTGTCGAGGGCGTAGTCATCCGCCATCCACTCGTGGACATCGGGCGAGAGCGTGGCCGCAAAGGAGGGAAGGGCGAGGGCAAGGATAATGAGAACAAGGGTGCACTTCGAAACAGAGATGGGCATCGATCGACTCCTCCACAGAGAGAGCGTTCGATGGACTCAAAGCACGACCTGTGCCGAGATTCTGCCGCCACGTCAGGACTCGTTCGCGAACGAGAAAGAACGCCTTGGGATCCCGACCGGAACGGGCACGCGATAGCCGGTGTCGAGCTCGCCGCACTGGCGACGGTCGCGCTGGCTGCTTTTCGGCCACTCTGGCCGACACCTCGCTGTCATTGCAAGGCGCCGGAAGACCGCGACCCCCTACTGGGCTCGGCGGACGCGCACCGGATCCGGAGGCTGGGGTAGCAGATCGACGCCCTGGGTCTTGAGTAGCTCGAGAGCCTCGACGACGGCTCTTTCGAGCTGCGGATCGTGACCACCCTCGACGAGGCGCGGCGTCTGCTCGACCTCGATATCGGGCGCGATGCCCTCTCCCTCGACGGCCCAGTGCCCCTCGAGGTCGTAGAAACCACCGCGAGGTGCCGTGATGAAACCCCCGTCAACAAGGGGCGGCACATCCCAGGTACCCACGAGACCACCCCAGGTGCGCGTGCCGACCAGCGGCCCCACCCGACGCAAGCGGAACATATAGGGCAGCATGTCACCGCCCGAGCCCGACATTTCGTTGATGATCATCACCTTCGGTCCCCAGATTGCCGCGTTGGGTGCCGTGAAGGGCTGCTTGTCCCCGAGAGGGTTGTTGAAGTAACCCACCAGTTCGCGAGACATCAGATCGATCACGTAGTCGGCTATCGAACCTCCGTTGTTGAAGCGTTCGTCGATGACCGCGCCCTGCTTGTCCTGCTGGGCGAAGTAATAGCGATTGAAATTCGTGTAGCCTCCGTTGCCCGTGTCGGGCAACCAGATATACGCGAGCCGGCCGCCTGAGAGCTCATCAACCCGGCGACGGTTGCCTTCGATCCAGGCGCGTCGGCGCAGCGCCTGCTCGTCGGCCACGGGTACAACGGTGACCTCCCGTGCCCCCTCGAGGGTCGGCGTCCCATGGACGCTCAGCACGACCTGCTTGCCGGCCTTGCCGTCGAAGCTGCTGTAGAGATTGTCACCGGCGACAAGCTCGACCCCATCAACAGCAAGCAAGTAGTCCCCTTCGAATATCTCGAGCCCGGGCGCGCTCAAGGGAGCGCGTAGCTCCGGATTCCAGCTCTCGGCATCGTAGATCTTACGGATGCGAAAGCGGCCGTCCTCGACAGTGAAATCCGCTCCAAGCAGGCCAACGGCCACGCGCTCCACCTCGGGCGTATCCCCTCCCCCGGTGAAGGAGTGCCCGATGGAAGTCTCTCCTCCCAATATGTCGAGAATATGGGTCAGATCGCTGCGATGACGCACCCATTCAACCCAGGGCGCGTAGCTCCGATAGGCCCATGTCAGGTCAAGGCCGTGGACGTTCTCGACATAAAAATAATCCCGCTGGAAACGCCAAGCCTCGCGGAAGATTTGCCGAGCCTCCGCGAGAGGGTCGACCTTCATCCGCAGACCGT
Organism: uncultured Acidobacteriota bacterium; assembly: GCA_964432135.1. Lineage (GTDB taxonomy): Bacteria > Acidobacteriota > Polarisedimenticolia > J045 > J045 > JANTFM01. Next base: position 4,403 of record CAYSMT010000077.1, on the reverse strand, counting down.
CGAGCGCAAGCTCTCCCTCGCCAGGCTTCGGCAGACCGTCCGTCCCCACAAGGAAGGCACTCCCTTCTGGCTTGAGATAGAGCAGCTTCTTTCCATCGGCCGAAATCTCGAAGCCAACGACTCCCTCAAGGAACTTTTTCGTTTCTCGCTGCTCGAGCTCATAACGGTGAAGACTCAGAGCGGGTTGATTCTCAATCCGCTCGGTGTAAAAGAGCACGCCCTCACCCGCTGAGACGAGATCGCCGTAGTTGCGCGCGGGCACGCCGAGGGCCACGATCCGCCGCGAAAGCCCGTCGAAGTCGATGCGGACATCCGACGGCGCCTTGGGCGTCTTTGCCTTCACCCCCTTCTCGGGACTATCACCGGCCGCGGCACTCTTCTTGGCGGTCTGGGACTCGCGTGTCTTCGCCTTGCTCTTCGCCCCCTCCTTTGCGCCGCCTTCGCCGGATGACCCATCCTTCACGTTCTTCTCTTCTTCAAGGGACTCGTCATCGCTCTCGGGAGCCAGCGGGGACGGCTCTTCGCTGCTGAGCACGGCGAGGTATATCGCGCTCCGCTGCGGCCGTTCAAAAGAGCTCATGTCAAGCCAGCCGACATTGAGCCCGTAGTCGGTGCTCGCAAGGAAGTAGAGATACTTCCCGCTCGCGTCCCAAGACGGCGAATGGCAATCGGATAGACCATCGGTGATCTGTCGAGACTGCCCGCTTTCGAGCGATGTGATGAAGATGGCGTGGTACTGATTGGCCAGTAGGCGCGTGAAGGCGATCCACTTCGAATCCGGGGACCAAGCCGGATAGATCTGCCGGTTGGGGTGCGCAAAACCTTCCTCGCCGATGAGACGCCGCTGGCCGGAGGTAACATCGATGACCCAAAGCTTGCGATCAGCATCACTGAAGGCGATCTGCTTCGAGTCGGGAGACCAGCGTGGCGTGTAAAAGAAGGTCGGGTGTTCGAGTGCGATCGTTCGCGCATGCCGGCCAAACTGGTCAGCGATGACGAGCTGGTACTCGCCGCTCTCGTCGGAGAACCAGGCGATCTTTTCCCCGTCCGGCGACCAAGCGGGAGCCCGCTCCGCCGAGCCGGAACGATGGCTCAGATTGCGCGCATCGCCCTTCTTCGCTGGTACGGTGAAGATCTCGCCCCGCGCTTCGAAGAGGGCGCGCTGGCCGCTCGGAGAAAGCGCGAAGCTTCGAATCCTGTCCTTGACGGACTCCCAGTGGGGCCTGGCCCAAGGAAAATCACCGCGTAGCGTGATCGGGAGTCGGCGTGCCTTACCGCCTGCGGCATCAAGCGCGTAAACATAACCCCTATTTTCAAAGACAAGCCAGCCTGCGCCACCGGAGAGCTGCTTGCAGTCAAAGGCCGTGAAGTGGGTGCGCTGGATGAGTTGCCCCGTAGCCAAAGAGTAGGCCCAAACGTTGACCGTCGCGTCGCGATCGCTGAGAAAGAACACCGTCTCGCCGAGCCACACGGGAGAGAGGTCGTTGCTGCCTTCCCAGGGAAGCTTCTCGACCTCGAGCGACGCGAGATCGATCAGGCGAATCGGCTGGGCCTGGCCACCGCGGTAGTTGCGCCACTCGCTCTCCCAAGGGCTCACGAGCTGGTAGGCCATGCGCTGCCCATCCGGGGAGAACGCGCCGAAAGCGGCGCGCGGAATCGGGAGGAGATCGGGCATGCCACCGGAGAGCGAGACGGTCCAGAGACGAGGGTTCGGCCGAGGTACGAAGAAACGACCCGAGGCGAAGAGCACGCGCGAGCCGTCCTCCGTCCAGCCTCGTACGCGATCAGCACCGGGGTGCCAGGTTAAGCGCCGCGGCTCACCACCCTCGGTGGGAACGACATAAACATCGACGTTGCCGTCGTACTCACCCGTAAAGGCAAGCAGCGAGCCATCCGGAGAGAAGTGCGGGTCGCTCTCCTCGCCCTGGTAGGTCGTTAGCCGGCGCGCCTCGCCGCCGTCACGATCAACAACCCAGATATCCTCGGCATAGACAAAAGCCACTTGCTTGGCGCTGACGGCTGGCTGACGTAGCAAACGGGCCAGCGACCCATCATCATCCGCTGCCTGGACGTTGGTCGTCGGATTAAGCGCTGAAAGGACGATTGTTGAGAGAAAGAGGAGAACGGCGCTGAGAGAAGGGCTCTTCATGGGATAACCTTTCTACGCGCTACGGGTTCCCCCGGGCCCTCGGCGCTGCGATGCTTCCGGCGTGAGGATACACGCTGTCCCCGTCCGAGCTTGTGGATCGCACGACCTGAAGCGAGCGAGGGTGACCTACGGCCGCGACGGCGTTGTCAGCGGTTGATATCTCGTCGCTTTCTTCACTGACGCTGACATCTCAGGGCGTGGTTTCCGTGCCAGAATCGAAGAGAAGCTGGGCATCAGAGGACAGACCGGCGATGCTGATACTGTAGATTGCCGTCTCGCCACGAAGATCATCCAGACTCAACGCAACCTTCAACTCCGGAAGGCCCCTTCCGAACCACTCCAACAACCGCGTCGCGAACGATGCGGCACGCTCTCGGAGACGACACTCTCCGAGGCCGAGGGTCACAGCCACCTTCAGCTCCGCACGATCCGGATCGGCAAGGCGAGCCGAGAAGACGAGGCCCCTGGACGAACCCTTTTCACCCTGGTCCTCCGTGAAGGGCAACAAGGCGAGATCGGCGAAGCCCCACAAGGGCGCGTCCCGCCCGCCAATGAATGCAAAGAGCTCGTCTCGCCGGCCAAGATCGAGGGCTGTTGATACCTCTCCTCGAGCGAGAAAGTGCTTGAGCCGCTCGGGGGGAAGTGCGAAGAAGAGGTGGTTCTCGACAAAGCTCACTCCCAGCTCGCCCTCGGCGTCTTGAATGCTCACAACCTCCTTACCGTCAATCTCCTCGCGATGCACCTGTTCGTCGGTCTTGAGCATCATCATCAGCTTGTATATCAAGCGAAGTTGCCGATAGCTGCCGGAGAAGCTGGTCTGCACCATGATTTCAGTGCGTTCGTGCGGCTTGAGATCCGCTAGGACCGACTCCTGGTGAAGCGAAAGCTCGATGCGTAGCGGGAGAAGGGCCGAAATCTGGTGGCGAGACTGCATCTCGCGCAGCTTGCCCATGGGAATTGGCAAAGATCCGTGCCGCTCCTCCGCCTCGCCGAGGGCGCGCGCGTAGCGCGCGACGAGCTCGACGAGCGCAAGATCGTCGGGTGCCAGGTAGAGCGAGGCGTAAAGCTGCTCGTCACCGAGGATCATCGCGCTCTCGGTCGAGACCTCTCCAGAACGCGTCACCCAGTAAGTCAAGGCGAGACACGTCGTCAATAGCAATAGCCCCGCCAGCACGAGCACGAGCGTGCAACCCATGGCCGCCTTGAGACAAGAGTTCGTGTTTCCAGACTGTCCCATCGCTTCTTCCCCACTCCTCTCGCCGCCCTAAACCGCCCCCGGAAGACCTTCCGGATCATGCCGTGATGCGAACGCCTCTCCGCAGGCTAATAATGCAAGCGATTTCACTAAATTTTTATGTGCACCCCAGTTTTTCAAGCGTTAACCTTACCCCTTGGTTAGGTCGACCGCGGGTCTTCGGCAAGGCTTGCGGCACCCGGCCCGAAGAGGGGATCTTCGGGAGGTCCGGTCATCCAGCCGGCGATCTAACTCCCCTGTGAGAAATGGCTTATGACGGATACTAACGCAGTCGATTCCGAGCACGACGAGGCTGCCAACACAAGGAAGAAGGACAAAACCCCTGCCGAGATCTGGCTCATGGTCCGTTGGTGTAAGGGGTGTGGCATCTGCGTCGACTACTGCAAGCCGGGTGCGATCGTCATGGATGGCGTGACCCCCATCTCTCCCGACCCAGCCCTGTGCACCCGCTGCCGGATGTGCGAGGCCGTCTGCCCGGACTTCGCCATCGAAATCGACCCGATAGCGAGCAAGGGCATCCGTGAAAAAGGAACGAAGCTATGACGACGGCCACCGACCGCAAGGTTCGGGTGATGTCCGGCAACGAGGCTTGCGCTGAGGGCGCACTTGCTGCCGGTATCCGTTTTTTCGCTGGCTACCCCATCACGCCTTCTTCGGAGATCGCGGAGGTCCTCTGTTACCGCCTGCCTCAGATCGGAGGACGGTTCATCCAAATGGAGGATGAGATCGGCGCGATGGGCGCTGTCGTTGGTGCCTCGCTCAGTGGCGCGAAATCCATGACGGCCACGAGCGGCCCTGGCTTCTCGCTCAAACAGGAGAATATCGGCTATGCGAGCATGGCCGAAGCACCTTGCGTCATCGTCAATGTCATGCGCGGCGGGCCCAGCACCGGCCTGCCGACGATGGCCGCACAGGGCGACGTCATGCAGGCCCGCTGGGGTACCCACGGGGACCACCCGATCATCGTGCTCACACCCAACTCGGTTCCCGAGACCTACG
>CAYSMT010000076.1:0-9254 GCA_964432135.1 uncultured Acidobacteriota bacterium | reverse complement strand
GTGGCTAGAATCCACCTTAGCGACCTGTCCAGAAAATGGGGTCCATTTCAGGCCGCCGCGAGGAAAAACAACGGCGGTGTCGCCGTTCGTGAATAGCTGGGTGCGTGTTGGAGAAGGTCTTTTGCGCACAAGCCTAGTGGTCATCACTGAAGCGCATCGGCTGCGGGCCGCGTTGCGGCCCGCAGCGTTTGTCGGGATTCTGCTTATCGCATCCGTACGGGATCGCGGTGGCGTCGCAGAGGCGAAAGCCAGCTTGGTAACGGAACGTGGATACGCGGATGGGCCAATCTGCCCCTTCTTTTGATATGGCGGGTGTCGAGCTCAATCGAGACAGCGCTGCTTTCGGCCGCCGTCGCGGTGAGGACATTGTTGATAGCCGCAGGGGAGAGGATCGCGCCTTCGGCCATGAAGTCCGGCAGGCGTGAAGCCTGGGATCCGGAGCCGAAGACGAAGGGGTAGAGGTCGACCTTAGGGATGTTGAGGTCATAGGCCTCATTCGCAGCATCGATGAAGAGGTTGGTGACGTAGGCATAACCGAGCTGGGTCGGGTGAACACCATCGTAGGAGAAGAAGCCTCCCGTCAGGAAGGCGCCAGTGTAGTCGAGGCCACCGATCTCGATGCCGTGGGCGGCGATGTCCAGCAGGACGGCGTTCGCGTCGACATGGCCCGCGCCGATCGCCTGCGCCTTGTTCCGGATCACGGTGTTAAAGGCTTGGACCCGGGCCTGGATCGTTGCGACCTGGGCGACGAGCAGCACGGCATTGTCCGGTAGCCCTCCCGTCGGGCAGGCGGCTTGCGTACCTGCGGGCAGTCCCGCGACGCCGCCGGCGGCGGCGGGAATTCCGCAGCCGAGTGCCAGGTAGCTACTGGCTGTGAGCAGCACCTTGTCGGCCGAGCCGAGCGGGGTCGTGCCGTCAGGGCCGATCAACGGCACGGTGGAGCCACCGATGATCACGGGCTTGTTCGTGTTGGGGTTGACGAGGATTGGAGGAATCGTGCTGACAAAGGGGATGCTCGTCACGTCCGGAATGTTGCCGAGCACGAGTTGGGCGCCTGTGGCGGTGAGCGCGTTGATTAGGGTGTCGTAATCTTTCTGAAAATTCTCGAGCGGTGTGAGCAGGGCCGGGTTGCCGCTCGTCGCGGCGCCGAGCGCGTCATTGTTGCCGACCCAGACGGTGAGGATCGTGGGGTGTAGCACGAGCGCTTGTTGCAATGCCGTCGTGTTGCCCAGGGTCGGGTTGCGCAGGATCAGGTTGAAGATCCCACCGCGGGTTTTGTCGAGGACCTCCCTCAGCGTCGCGCCCGGAATGCCGAGGTTGTCGTAAGGGCGCGCGAGCGAAAGGTTGAGCGGGGCGGCGTTGCCCGATTTCGGCTTGAGGACGGTGGGGAAGAGCCCTCGAAGCTCCAGTTGTGCCGGAATGCCCGGTTGGCTGACGATCGGTTGTTCGAAGCCGTCGGTGCGACCTGTCAACTGCTTGTAGAAGAGCGCGGGAAAGCTGTTGTACTGCTCGGCGAGGCCGCCGTTCATGTAGCCCGCGGTCAGCGAGTCGCCGAGAGCGACGTACTTTGTTGCGCCGCTCGCCTCCGCCCAGGCGAGGCCGATCGAGCAGGCCACGACGAGGGCGATCACGGCGATTCGAATGCTTGTCTTGCGCATGGCCTTGTCCTTTCTCATCGCTGGCCTACCAGCCGACCGTGGCGCCGAGGAGCAGCGTTGTACCCTCGTACTTGCCGTCGAAGTTGTCGCGGTTAACGGTGGTCGTGCGGTCATCGAGCATCACGTAGAGCAGATAGAAGTCCCATTGCAGGCGATCACCACGACGTCCGTAGCCCACTGTGAGGCCTTGGCGGTCCGCGTCGGGGAGGAGCGGCCCCGTCGACTCGGCTGGCTGGGGCGACTCGTCGATGTAGTAACCGAAACGCCACTGAGCGATATCCGACTGGTTCCAGGAAAGGCCGAGGCGGAAGGTCATCGAGTCGTCGTACTCTTCAGCAAAGCTCTGGTTGAGCGAGCCATCCGGTGTGTTTGGGAAGGTCAGATCGAGCGATGCGAAGCTGCTCCAGCCCCACCAGATGGCGTCGATCTCGACGAGGAGCTCATCCGCCGCGCGGTAGGCAAAGCCAAGGGTTGCGCGTTCCGGGAAGTCAATTCCCGTGTCGACGGGCTGGTTCGCGGGAAGCGCCGCTGCGACGATCGCGTCGAAGGTTGCGTTGCCTGTCATGATCTGAGTGAAGGTGGCGTCGCCGCTGTAGTCGACATCGATCTGGCTGCGATAGGCCAAACCCCAGGAGATGCGGTCGTTGATCTTTTGCAGCACGCCGAAGGTGAAGCCGTAGCCCCGGTCGAAGCCGCCCTCGAGCTTGACGCGGGCGACATCCACCGTGGTCTGGGTGAAGGGATTGTTCGCCGCTTTGCGTCGGCGCAGCTCAAGGTCCGAGTTGCGAACGATGATCCCGAAGGCCAGGCCGGTCCGCTTGTTCACGCGCCATCCCAGGGCGAGGTTGAGATCGATGGCGCGCAGTGCGGCTTTTTCGCTGATGAAGCGACCGGACCACTGGTCCGGGTTGTCCCACTCCGTCGTCAAGCCGAAGGGTGCGTTGATGCCGACACCGAGGTTCAGGTCGCTCCTGAGCGGCTCGACCCAGTAAAAGTGCGGGACGAGGAGAGTCTGGCTGCGCTGGGTTCCCGTTTGCCCCGGACCGGGAAAGGGAGCCAAGCCGGTGAAGTCGACATCGCCAAGGCGCACGGCACTCGCACCGCCGTAGAAGCTGCGCTCGCTGAACATCGCAAGACCGCCAGGGTTGTAGTACATCGCGGAGGGGTCATCGGCCTGGGCTGCGAACGCGCCCGCCATGCCCATCGCCTTGGCGCCTTGCTCGAAGATCGCAAAGGCGGCCGCCTCGGTCGCGGGCGCCGTGAATACGAGCAGCGCGAGCAACACGCCTGCGCTCAGGATTCGCAAAGTCTTCACCTTCATCAGCATCTTTCCTCCTCGAAACGCGGGTCGTTGAGAGCCTGCCCCTCTCGCCCGAAACACCCGAACGCTACCGACCGGCGGGACTGTGTTGCGCGGAACTTTGTTCTGCGCAACCACCGCAGACTATCTCAAAACGCGGGCCTTTTGTAAGGGGCCAGTGAATCGGAGCCGAATTCGTTGTAAGCCTCCGATCCCGTTCGCAGCGGTCCCCGGCTGCGGGTCAGCCAGAGCTACGTCCGCCCGGCCTCTTCCTCGGCGAGGGCCACCAGCGCCTTGCGCAGGCGCTGGTGGGAGCGCAGGCGGTGCACGAAAGCCGTCTCGTCAGGCAGGCCCTTCGCACGGACCAGCGCGATCAGCTTCCGGCGCTCAGCGGCACTCCAGGCAGAGAGGCGAGGGATGCGGGTGAGCAGGGGGGCGAAGCGCTCGAAGCTCGTGCGCTCGGGCGCAGGCCAACTCCGCCAGCCGGGGCAGCGCAACGCGTGGGCGAGCTCATCGCGGCAGATGCGGCGCGCCTGAGTCCGGTCTCCGCCGAAGCGCTGGCCGATCATGCGCGTCGTGCCAAGTGCCAGCTCGGCTAGCGGAAAGGATGAGGGCGGCTCGGCAGGCTCGTCATCAAGGCTGAAAGTCATGTCCGACAGGGCGAGGCGGCGGAGGATCGTTTTGGAGCTTCGATAGCCCGGCTGTCGTCGCCGGTGCTTGAGCTCCGCTTCCGCCAGCTCGCGGATCTCGGCACACTCGGGGACGAAGCCGAGCTTGTGGTAGAACCAGAACGCGCCGGAGCTGATACCTTCCTCATTCTCGTAGCCGATCTGGTAGCGTTCGATCTTGAAGCGCGTGCTGCCGAAGTGTTGGTGGAAGGCGCGCATGAACTGAGAAAAGACGAAGACCGATTCACCGCCCCTCCAAGAAGGAAAGATGTTCACCGCGATCTCGACCTGTTCGAAGAGCAAAGCACCGACCCCGTAGCCGATGATCTGACCATTCTTCAGGATCAGAGCGCCGTAGTCGCTTTCCAGGGGCAGCCGGTACGCAGGGAACATGCCGTAGAGCACAAGCTGATAGCCCCGCGCGCATTCGGCGACGAGGACGTCGTCTGGCGAGGCGTACTCGACCGGATAGAGTGCCCGGTGACGCACGGCGAGCGCACAGCGCAGCGTGCGGATCAAGCGCACCCCGTCGCGCCGAGCCAGTGGGGCCATCCGAGGCAGCGGCCGGCGGATCTCGCTCTCGAAGTCGTCGACTCGGCGCAGTAGGCCGTCCGAGTGGAAGTAGGGCGCCGGGTGTCCGGGCTCGGCGAGGGTGCGCGAGGCGTGGCTGCGCCCAAGATCCCAACGCAGTGGCAGCTCGAGACCGTCGAAGAGGACGCGCTGGAGGCGGTGGCCTCCGCCCAACCGGCGGATCCTGGCGAGCAGCCAGCGCAGGTCGTTCCCGCCGGAAGTCTCGCCGCAGGCAAGGGCAACCCACTCCGCCGTGGAGAGCGGCGCGAGATCCAGGCCATCGCTTTCGGCCCACTCCGTGAGCAGTGGCAGCAGCGCGTCGAGACGCTCACTGTGCTCGAACTCCTCCCAGTCGATCTCGAGGGCGTCGCCGTGCCAGCGCACGAGCCACTCGACAGTGGCGAGGTCATACCAATAGCGCGTCGTCGTTTCAGCGATGCCGGTGTCGTCGAGCTGCTCGGCTTCTTCGGGATCTTCGCTTCGCAGCGTCGCGACCCGCCTTGCGAAGCTGCGGAGCTGGGCGCGAACGGTTTTCAAGAGCGCGGGGGAGTCCGGGTAGGCCCGCAGGAAGAGCAGCAGCTCGTGGTAGGTGAGCAGCAGCTTGCTGCGGGAGATCGGCATGCCGGCGAGCGCACCGACCAGCGCGAGCTTTTCGCTCGTGCTGGATGGGTCGTAGTGCTGGCGGATCTCGCTCAGCCGTGCGATGCGGCGCGCGGCGGATCGCGGGAGTGGGGGATGCGGGACGGCGCTCATGGAATCCTCCTCGCTTCTCGCGGAGCGCCCCCCATCTCGTGCCGGTACTTCAAGGCTCGTCGAGGACGCACTGGCCTCCGAGCTAGCTCACGGGTTGGTCGAGGTGCAGATCCATCTGGGGGAAGGGAATGCCGATGCCGGCGCCATCGAGTGCGACCTTCAAATCCCGCGTTAGGGCGTCCTTGACCGCCCAGTAGTCTGCCGCATTTACCCAGACCCGGACGGACCAGTCGATGCTCGAGGCCCCGAGCCCGGTGAGGACGATCGCGACCTCCTTGTCGTCGAGGCGTTTCTCGATGGCCTCGGCGGTCTCCTTGAGCCGCGTGCGCGTTCGGTCGATGTCAGCGCTGTAGTCCGTCCCAATGCTCACGTCCACGCGGCGCGTGTCGTGGTAGCTGATGTTCTCGATCGTCGAGCCGAAGATGGCGGAGTTCGGCAAGATGATGCGCCGATTGTCCGGTGTGTCCATCGCGGTGGTGAACAGTCCAATCTCGAAGATGCTGCCGGTATGCCCGGCGACGTTGACCACGTTGCCGACGCTGAAGGGGCGGAAGATCAAAAGCATGATACCTGCGGCGAAGTTCGAGAGCGTGCCTTGAAACGCCAGGCCGATGGCGAGGCCACCGGCGGCGATGACGGCGGCGAAGCTCGTGGTTTCTACGCCGAACACGCCCAGAGCCGCGAGGATGGCCAGCAGCAGGACGACCCAGCGGCTCATGTTGCCGAAAAAGCGCGTGAGGGTCAGGTCGAACTCCGCGCGGGTCAGCGTCCGGTTGATGGCGCGCTTGGTCCATCCTGCGACGATCCAGGCGACAACGATCAGTACGAGGACCCCGATGACGCGCAGGGCGTAAGGGGTTCCCAAGGTGATGATTTCTTTGCTCCAGTCGGCCATGCCGTTCATCGATTCTCTCCCCGGTGTACGTTGCGCCGACGGGGCGCATCGCGTGGGCGTTTCTACACCAGGGTGGGGGCGCTGAACAAGGGCCAACTCCTATCGCATCCTCGAACAGGACCGTGTGGCGCTGCGCTTCGTCTCGCCTCACCCGCGCAGGTGGCCGGCGCGGCGGTTGATTTCGCGCTTCGGAGTAGACTGTTGCGGCATCACCGGGCCGACCGGATCGGTGCGGCGATGAAGCGGAGGGTCGGGATGAGCAAGAGTGCCGCGCGGTTCACCCTCGTCGTGAGCCGCGGCCTCATGATGCTGCGTGGCACCGTGGTGCGCTGAAGTGGGAGAACTCTTCTCGTTAGCCGCGGCCGTCGCCTGGGCCTTTGCCGTGATCTTGTTCAAGAAGTCCGGCGAAACCCACGCGCCTTTTGCCTTGAACTTCTTTCGCGTCGGTGTGTCCTGCGTGCTCTTCGTGGCGACTTTGTGGCTGCGAGGCGAAGAGCTCATTCGCCCCGTGCCGCTCGAGGACTACGTGCTCCTCGCCGCGAGCGGGATCATCGCCATCGCCGTCTCCGATACCCTCTTTCATAAGAGTCTCAACCGTGTCGGCGCCGGCATCTCGGCGATCGTCGATTGCTTGTACTCGCCCTTTGTCGTTCTTTGTGCCTTTTTGCTGCTGGGCGAGCGTCTCGGCCCCTGGCAATACGGCGGAATGCTCCTGGTGCTTGGAGGGGTTTTCGTCGCCGCGCGCCACACGCCGCCGCCAGGCATCACGACGCGGCAGCTCGTCGCCGGCGTGTTCTGGGGTCTGGCTGCAATGGCGACCCTCGCGTTGGGCATCGTCATCGCCAAGCCGGTGCTGGATCGCTCTCCCGTGCTCTGGGCCACGTCGATCCGCCAGTTGGCGAGCCTCGCGGTGATGTTGCCGATGACTTTCTCGCGGCGGCATCGTCGTCGCATCGCTGCTGCCTTCCGGCCCGGCAAGGGTTGGTGCTACGCGCTGCCCGGCGCCATTCTCGGCTCTTACGTCGCGCTGCTGTTTTGGATCGCGGGCATGAAGTACACCGCGGCGGGGGCTGCGGCGATCCTCAACCAGACCAGCACGATTTACGTGCTGGTCTTCGCCTCGCTCTTCCTCGGCGAGGCCTTCACACGACGTAAGGTCTTCGCTTCGCTCCTCGCCATCGCGGGCATTGCGATGGTGACTCTTGGCTGAGCTTTCCCACAGGCTTTCGAGCAGCTGCCTCCCTCGTGGCGGCGATCAGGCCATCCGGATCCAGCGCATCAGGGTCCGGTAGTTCGGTGCCTTGCCATGGAGCAGCAGGCCGACACGAAAGACCTTCGCGGCCCCCCAGATGACGCCAACGACACTCACCGCACCGATGACGATCGCCAGCAGAACCTGCCAGGTCGGCGGCGGAGAGGATGAGCAGATCCGCAGCATCATCACCATCGGCGAGATCGGGGGCAGGAAGCTCAGCACGGTCGCGAGAGTCGAGTTTGGATCTCGGCTCAGTGGAAGCCAAAGCATCCACGGGATCATCATCGTCATGATGACGGGCATCTGCAGTGACTGGGCCTCACGCATCTCGTTTGCCGCGGCGCCGATCGCCGCGAGAAAGGAGCCGATGGTTAGGTAAGCGATGATGAAGAAGATGAACAGGTAGAAAAAGAGGGACAGTTCGATCAGACCGAGCAGCGCAAAGGCTGTCATCGCGATCACGGCCATGCCTCCGTAGACGGCGAGAACGATCAACCCGACAGCCATCTGACCGAGAATCTTGCCCGCCATGAGCTGCAGCGGGGAGATCGCCGAGAGCAGGACCTCCACGACGCGGTTCGACTTCTCTTCGATTGTAGAGGTCAGTAGGTAGGCGCCGCCCGTCATGACAGCAGCGATCAACAGGCCCATGAAACCCATCGGGAGCAGCGTGTTCAGCACCTGATTGCTGCGCTTGTCACCTTCGGCGGTGACGACGACAGGGCGGACCCGTCCGATCGTTGTGAGGGCATCGATCTCCTCTGGATCCAATTGGCGTGCGCGCAGCCTGGCCATGCGGATGACATGGGCGGCGGCGCTCTTGAACTCGTCGATCAGGCGGTCGTCGAGCTTTTCGCGTACGTAGAGCTCATAGCGGCCGAGAGTCTCTTCGCCGGCATTAGGAATAACGGCGTTGGCGTCGACCACCATCAGGGCCAGCCGGCTGCCTTGCGCTCTGGCCTCTTCGAGCAGCGCAGCCTTTTGCGTCTCGGTCTCGTCGGGAACCGGAGAGACGGTAATGAGCGGCACGTCTCCCAGCGCGTCCTCCAGCGCGCCGTCGATTTGGGCGGAGGCCACGCCTTGAAGCACTTCGGGTGTGTGCTCCTTGATCGTTTCGGCGATCGCGCCCCGTCGTTTGGCGATCGCCTCGGGCTTGAGATAGGCCTTAAGAGCTTCGAAAACCGTATCGCTGCGGTCGATGATAGCGAGCTCGCCCTCGATGCGTGGTGCTTCGTCGTTGAGCACCATCGGCATGATCAAGGACAACGAGGCGATGAGCACCGGGGGGATGATCAACCCGAGCAGAAAGCTTTTGGTGCCGATTGTGGAGAGAAACTCACGCAAGGCGACCTGCCAGATCTTCTTCATGAGCGGGCCTCCTGCGAGCTGGCTGAGGCAGGGGAGAGGGTGTTGGCTCCTCCGGCGAGCTGGATGAAGACATCCTCGAGACTGGGCTGTTGGATCTCGATGCGACGGGCGGGATACTCTGCGAGCAGCGCACGCATCGCCTCCTGAGGGTCGACCCCGGCGTCGAGCGCGAGGGTCCACGAATTGCCGTCGCGTTGTGCGCTGACGACGCCCGGCATTCTTGCGAGTTGCTCGTTGTCAGCCTGAACGTCGCTTGTGAGGGCTTCAAAAACAAGAGCTTGTTGGTTGTAGTCGCGACGGATCGTTACGAGTGAGTCATCGAGGACCTTGCGGCCGTCTTCGATCATGACGATGTGATCGCAGACCTGCTCCGCCTGATGCATCACATGGGTCGAGAAGACGATCGTCGCCCCCTTCTCGTGTTGCTCGAGGAAGAGCTCGCGTAACAAGCGGGCATTGACGGGGTCAAGCCCGCTGAAAGGTTCGTCGAGGATCAGCAGCTCGGGTTCGTGGATCACCGTCGCGATGAACTGAATTTTTTGCTGCATTCCTTTCGAGAGCTCCTCGCATTTCTTGCGCTCGACATCCTGAAGACCGACGCGGGCGAGCCACTCCCGGACGCGGTGGCGCAAGCCGGCGGAAGGCAGGCCCTTGAGCTGCGCGATGTACTCGATGAAAGCGCCGGCGCGCATCTTTTTGTAGAGCCCGCGCTCCTCAGGCAGATAGCCAATGCGGTCTTTGGCTTCGAGAGCCGAAGACGCACCGAGCACTCGCAGGTCGCCGCGAT
>CAYSMT010000075.1:0-9289 GCA_964432135.1 uncultured Acidobacteriota bacterium | reverse complement strand
TGTCAGGAGCTGGACGCGAAAAGCGCGAAAAGCACACCGTTGAGGGCTCACCTCACAAGACTTCCATGCCGACGAAACCTCGGCCGACAGGACGGCATCAACCCCTGCGAAACAGGAGAACGATTATGAGCACATCCAAGGGACTCGGGCCGGCCTTTCATCCTCCGCAGGTCCGTCCTCGAGACCGTCACAATGAGAAGCTCGTGGCAAAGGTCCATCCACCGGATTGGATCAATCCGGTCCCGCGGAGTCGCTACAACATGGTCGTCATCGGTGCCGGCACGGCGGGCCTCGTGACGGCCATTATCGCGGCGAGAGTCGGCGGGAAAGTCGCGTTGATTGAGCGCCATCTGCTCGGCGGTGACTGCCTGAACTACGGCTGCGTCCCTTCCAAGGCCTTGATTCGCGCGGCGAGAGTCGCCGCGGCGGTTCGTGAGGCCGGCAGCTTCGGCGTAGGTCTTGATGGAGCTGCCGTGGTGAACTTCTCCGCCGTTATGGAGCGCATGCGCCGTTTGCGCAGCGAGATCAGTCGACACGATGCGGCTGAACGCTTCCGGAAGGCGGGCATTGACGTCTTCTTCGGCTCGGCTCGCTTCAAGGGATCAGACAGCGTCGCGTTCGGTGAAACGACGCTGCACTTCGCGCGGGCTTGCATTGCGACGGGAGCTCGTGCCGCCGCCCCTCCCATTCCCGGTCTGAGTCAGGCAGGCTATTTGAGCAATGAGAACTTATTTAGCCTTACCAAGCTGCCCCGGCGATTCGGCGTCATCGGCGGTGGGCCGATCGGCTGCGAAATGGCTCAGTCTTTCGCGCGTTTCGGCGCCGAGGTCATCCTCTTCGAGGCTGACGAACGGATCCTCACTCACGATGATCCTGCGCTGACGGAGAGGGTCTACGACGCGCTCGTCGCGGATGGTGTTCAATTCGTCATGAGCGCGAAGGTAGCGCGCGTAGCTCAAACCGCTCGCGGCAAGCTTATTGAGTACAGTAAGGATGGGATCTCCTACGAAGCCGTTGTGGACGAGATCCTCGTCGCCGCTGGTCGAACCCCAAATCTCGACCTCGATCTCGAGACAGCGGGCGTCGACTACGACCCACGCGCGGGTATCACCGTCGACGATCGACTCCGTACTACGAACCCGCGGGTCTACGCTGCAGGAGACGTCTGCTCTTCCTTCAAGTTCACCCACATGGCGGAAGCTATGGCGGGTGTCGTCATCCGCAACGCTCTCTTCTTTGGCCGAGCGCGCACCAGCGCCCTCACGATTCCCTGGTCAACCTACACAGATCCTGAACTGGCTCATGTCGGCCTGACTCCCTCCATGGCGGCCGAGCGCGACCTTGAGATCACCTCTTTCGAGCAGCCCTTCACGGAGGTCGATCGCGCAGTGCTCGAGGGTGAAAGTCACGGTCTGGCTCGCATTCACCTGCGCCGCGGCTCGGACGAAATCCTCGGTGCAAGCGTCGTTGCGAGCCATGCCGGGGAGATGATCAGCGAGATCACCCTCGCGATGACAACAGGCCTCGGCCTGCGCAAGATCGCCGCGACGATCCACCCTTACCCGACTCAGTCCGAGGTCTGGAAGAAACTTGCCAATCAGTACATGAAGACCCGCCTCACCCCCTTCGCAACCTCTGTCTTTCGTCGCCTCCTGCGCTGGCGTCGCCGGTAGATTCCAACGTCACAAATGAGGCTGATGCCTTTTTGAACGCTCTTTTAACATTGAGAATATTAACTAGTAATCTGCGATCATTTTCATCTATTATCTATGCGAAGTAGATTTTTATCATACAGCTCACATATCTCAGATTCACACGGGACGAGGGAGAGGTATTCATGAAATTTACGCGAACTAGGCCAGATCGTTCTCGTTAACTATCGGGTTGATCAAATTGCCGGAGGCCATCTTCCAACTCCTGGGCATCGTGCTCTTGCGATACTCGAAAAGCTTTGATGCTGACATCGAATTCGAACGCGTAGCTCCTATCATATTATTCAGCCTGCTCTGGTGTGCCATCGACCTTTCCTGCATCTTCTTCGCCAGGCAAGTAGCAAACCTCCTCTTCCGAAAAGATCGAGAACCCGAGCTATCCGTCGTTGATAGCGAGCATATCGTGGAGGGAGGTTTCGTAGTCCTTGGCGCCGTTTTCATCGCCTTGGGAGGGCTGAATCTAGCAAAAGAACTCGTCACGTGGGCAGCTACTCCAGCCTATGGCAACAGCATTCAACGGATTCCCGGCAACGAGATGTTCTCTTGGCTTCTGACCACCGGGATCAAACAACTGCATCCGCTGATGATGATGCTCCTTGGCATGGCCTTTCTCTTCGGCCGTACGCGCCTGATCGATTTGTGGCGTCACCTCCGAGCAATCACCTAGAAAATCCAGCCGATCAATCGGAATCTTCTGCTTTGAACAACAGGAAGCCGGAACCACCTTCGTCGTGCCATAGCAATGCGAGGTTGCCCATCCAAAAACGGTATCTTTGGACCCTCGCAAGCCGGTGCAGGAAGCGTGTTTGAGCCTCTCCCGCCTCTCCTGCACAAGCCTTCTTCGTTGTCGTTAAAGGACTGAGGTGGATTTCGCCCGCCGCTTGCTCAGTGATCAACCCGGAGTAGCGATGGCATCCGTCGAAGCCGCTCACATGACCATTAGCAAAGGTGATCGTCGGCGCGTACTCAGGCGACAGCAGTTTCCCACCCATCTCCCAGGCTTCAAGCTGCCACCTGCGCGCTTCAAGAAAGGCGAGATGGAGAGTGCCGGTGATCTCCACATCGCGCTCGATCAGCTTGTTACCATCGAGTACCCAGCGGCGCTTCACGAGCTGAGTTGGACAACACGCTGCGTCATCTGGCCCAGCTTGCACGAGATCGAGCGTGATCACGTTCTGCTTGAGACTCATGCCACGAATCTGAGGCCTGTCACTGATAAAAGCAGTCGCCAGGTTGACAGACTGCCCGTCGCGACGACCGACCACCGCTACAAAAAGGAAGCTGCCGCTCCCGCCGGAGTTTTCTGACAGAAGAACTACAGCAATTTTACCGACCTCTTCCCCAAGGTCGCCATGGAGCCAGAGTTCCTTTACCAGCGTCACCGTAGGCCGCGAGGCACCATCGGGCTCGAAGGGCTCACCCTCGTACAGACCCTCGTGAAGCGTAATCGCATTATCGTAGACACCCCGGTAAGTGGCTTCGGAGATCTCTTCCCACTTCATGGCTGGAGCTGCAAGAGCCTCAACTTTTCCCGCAGGTTCGGAAGGCGGCACCGCGGAGCAAGCCAACAAAGGCAAGATCAAGAAGCCGACAACTACCGGAAGAAGTGATGAGTTGACACTTCGCAAAGGTCTCGGCATGACGAACTCCTCTCAGATTCGGCTGGGGCTTGTGTCAATGGAGGCGACACCGAACTCAGCTCTGCCCTGCGAGGCTCGAGAGCACGCCGCGGACGCCGTCCACGCCTTCTTCGCGTAACACTTCACTCAGGGCAGCGGGCAGCTCAGGATCAAGGCTACCCCAGAGCCGCGCGTAAACGACTTGGTGCGAACCGCCGCCGACAATGACCAGGTCGGCGATGCGGGCCTGATCTTCCTGACCGCGGCGTAAACGTGCTCCACCACGCACGAGAACCATCCCTGAGCGCGTCTCGTTGTTGATACGAATGAGCGGCTCCCAACCGCGTACGGGGATACGCGTCACATCGAGCGCCGGCCCGGTATCGGCGGGAGCATCGTAGACGGCTAACTCAAGCCCCGACAGTCCCTTAAACGGAATTTCACCGTCTTTACCGGCCAAGACCTTCTTGAGCAACAACGTCGTGAAACGCCCGAGAGTCAATTCGAATGCCTGGCGTGGGTTCTTGCCCCGCTGGCGCATGATCTCGTTGCGAATCATTTGGGGACTGAAGGAGGTCGCACAACCAGCCGCGATGACCGCCACGAGCAACACGACCAAAATTAGCAGGGACCCTTGGGATCTTGTGCGCATCATGACGATCGTCTCCATAGTATTATCTGAAAAGGATGGCACATCGTTTATGTGAAAGAGCGGCTCCTGGTTAATGGTGACTGGCAGCTTTCTTAGCAGCCGACCTTTTTAGCGCCTGGAGAGCCGCTTCGAGCTGGGAATCGACTCCTGCACTCAGCGCGGCACGGGTCAGGGATACGGGAATATCGGGGAGCACGCCACGACCCTCGAGAAGCACCCCGTCGGAAGTAAAGTAGTGGGCAACAGGATGCACGAAGGCGATAGCGTCCGGCAACAGCTCGAGCTCACCAGCTGTGACAGCGCCGGGAGTTTGCTCACCTACGATGAGGGCACGACCGGGGGGCAGACAGCTCGGGAAAAGCTCCGCAGCAGACACGCTCGAACCATCAACGAGAATCGCCAGCGAACCTGTATAAGCCTCTGCGTTGCCGAAAAAAGTGAGTGTAGTGTCTGAGTGCCGTCTCACAACTCGGCACACAGAAGCATCGCGCTCAAGCAGTGCCGAGGCGATAGCTCCCATGGCGGCTGAAGAACCTCCATCGTTGCCGCGCAGATCGATGATCAATCCCGGGGCTTCATGGAAACTCGCGATCGCGTTGAGTATCTCGTGAGGCTGAGTCGGCTGAAATGCATTGAAGCGCAAGTAACCGATGCCTCTATCGAGATACCGAGTCTCAACTTCCAAAAAGAAGAGTACTTCGGGCATGCCCGGAACGAGAGCTTGCCCACCTGCCCGAGAGACACGGGGCAACGAGACGATACGCCGCTCGTCGGCCGCATTGCGGAACTGCAAGCGGACCCGTGTCCCCGCCTCACCAAAGATACGACGAAGGAGCTGTTGGGTTCGCAAATGGCGTCGATTCCGTGGATTCGAAGGAGGAGCTTCAAGGGATGAGAACTGAAAATTCTCGAGTGCAACATCATCGATCTGCTCGATGACATCACCGGGAAACAGACCAGCTCGCTCCGCGGGTGAATCTTCTTTGACGGAAACAACAACGGCCTCACCACCGATCAAGCGAAGGTCGAGTCCTGGCGAGCCATCCAGAACAAGGTAGGGCGACATAACGTTACTTGCATCCTTAAGGCGCCCAATGCCGATGTGAGAGTTTCCGAGTTCGAAAAGCATCGCGTTGAGCAAGTCAAAGAGCTCTTCGTCCGTCCGCGCCTCCAAGACCCGCGCACGATACCGCTCGCCTACGCTATGCCAATCTACACCGCCAAAACTCGGATCTGGATAGCTCTCCTCGATGTGTCCCCAAACAAGCTCGAAAAGCTCCTTCCGAGGAGATTCAACGCAGGCCAAGCCCGACAGCACCGCTAGAAAGAAGACGAATCCGCTAACGATTCTTTGGCGGGTCAACATGATGTCTGCTTCCGGGCCGCGCCGAGAAAGATCTGGTCGAACGCCTGAACGCTGCTACTGACGAAGGCAGGGTTCGCTCCGCACAAGCTGTTCCGAACTGTGAACTTGACGTGCATCTTCTGCCTTTTCTCCCTGCCTTCGAAACAAGTGGATCTTATCGTAGTTTGCAGAAATATCCGTCAGGCAACTTTCCCCAAAAGCGATCCCGATCCATATGAGAGCTTTGGGGTGAAAGGAGTTTCGGCTCGGTGCGCGCTCACCTTCCGCCGGGATATGCCCTCGACCAGACGTGCCGTAGCTCTTGGATCTGCTCCCCACTAATCTGGAGATCGTATTCGGCACGGCCGTAGTGCGGGTGTTCGACGACGAAGTGATGCGGCCCAGGAGCGAGAGCGAGGGGAGCGGGATGGGGTGTGCACAAGGTAGGTCCGCCGTCGATGCTCACCTCTGCCCAAGGATGAACCTCAAGATGCAGCCAACCCTCGCGTGGCGGTGCGATCATGGATCGTGGTGCGGACTCGGCCTCAACTTGCGGGAGCATCGATCCTGGAGGCGCGGTGAACGACACTCTAGCGCTTTGAGTAAGCCGGGCCACGCCTATGACGAGCGGCGCGGTGCGCCACACCTGCCAGCCAAAGGGGAACGCAGCCAACAACAACAGCACAAATCCGGCAGCGCGGACTCGGTGCAAACGATGAGGCCAGCGTTTCGGCTGGGGCGCAACGCGGCGTACGGTGCGGTCATCACGCGCCTCCAAAGCACCAGCCTGCCAGAGATGATCGGCGATCTCCCGCCGACAGTCCGTTGGCGAAACAAAGCCGAGCTGGCGTTCAAGGGCTCGGCGAAGCGCAGTTGCAGAAGCGATACGACGGGATGGTTTGGCCTTTAAGCAACGCGAGATCAGCCGGGATAGTCCGCGCGGAACACGCGGCGCCATTCGACGTGGCGTCGTGTAGCGCTCCCGACGAATCCTACGTAGAAGTGAGTTCTCCTCGCCGTCTCCCCGCGCACGGTAGGGCGGTTCGCCCGCAACCATCTCGTAGAGCAGGCAGCCGAGCGAGAACAGATCGCTGCGGTAGTCGACGCCATCTCCAATCATCTGTTCCGGCGACATATAGGGAGGAGACCCGAGAAGCATACCCGGAAGAGTGAGTCCATCGTCTGTTTGATCCCAGGCAATGCCGAAGTCAGCAATCTTGGTCTCTCCGCTTGCGCCAATGAGAACGTTGCCTGGCTTGATATCGCGATGCACGATGCCAAGTGCGTGGATCTCCTCGAGACCTCGAGTTACCGCCAGTGTGATGAGCCCCGCGATACGCGGTGGTAGGTGATGGAGGCGATCGAGAATCTCTCGTAGGCTAGCGCCATCGACATATTCCTGTGCGATGTATTCCTCACCACGCACGCTGAAGCTATCGTAAACCGCAACAACGTTCTGATGGTGAAGCGCGGCTGCGGTACGCGCCTCACGCTCGAAACGTAGTGACGAGCTCTTGTCGCGCGCGAGCGGCGCTCTGATCTTCTTGAGAACGACAAGGCGATCAAGACGCGGCTGAAGGGCAAGATGCACAACCCCCATACCGCCCTGGGCGAGCTCACGGATGATCTCGTAGTTACCGATCTTCCGCGTTTTACTCTTGGTCTTAGTCGGCGCGCTCATCGCCGGCGCGCTCAGTACTCGAGCGAGATCTCGAAGACGTCTGGCGTTTCATCAAGGAGCTCAATTACGAGCTGGAGCTGCTGCTCCCCCACCTCGAAGCGCTCGCCGTGGACGAGCTCAGAGACCTGGACGGCTCGCCCACCAACGAAGACCCCGTTGGTGCTGCCGAGATCTTGGATACGAAAGCGACCGTCAACATACTCGAGGGCGGCGTGCTGACGCGAGAGCGAGGCATCGGAGATGACCCAATCGACACCTGGACCGCGCCCAAGGGTCGTGCGCTTTTTTTTGCAGACGAACTCGGTTCCTGCCTCGGGTCCCGAGACGAGAACAACGCGTGCGCGATAGGATTTGAGGAATTCCTCGATCCCGACAGCTCCGCTTTTTCTCGCAAGCTTTCGGGTCTGTCCGTCCCGCATCTCAGCCCCTTTCCTGGGTCCGGTGAACTTTCCCTGACAAGGATGTGGGGCCTCGACGCCCGAGAGTCAAGGTGGCTCCGAGCGTCCGGCTTCTGATAGCCTGCTCTGGTGTTTCCCGTGGAGATTCCCATGCGCCGTGCCTCATACCTGCTCGTTGTGTGCTGTCTACTCCCCTCTTTTGCCGCCACACCCCAAAACCCCAACAAGAAGACTCGCCTCAAAGCGAAAACCTTTCGTGGCTTAACACTACGCTCGATCGGTCCGAGCCTTATGTCCGGTCGAATTGCCGATATCGCTATCGATCCCAAGCGCCAGAGTAACTGGTACGTTGCTGTCGGATCTGGTGGTGTATGGAAGACAACAAATCGCGGCACAACATGGACCCCGATCTTTGACAAGCAGAGCTCTTACTCGATAGGTTGTGTGACGATAGACCCCAACGATCCTGCGGTACTGTACGTCGGTACGGGAGAGAACGTTGGTGGACGCCATGTAGGTTATGGCGACGGCATCTATCGCAGCCAAGACGGCGGGAAAAACTGGCAAAGGCTCGGCCTCGAAAAAAGCGAACATATCTCGAAGATTGTGATCGATCCACGAGATTCACGCGTCATCTACGTCGCCGCCCAAGGTCCACTGTGGTCGAAAGGGGGGCAGCGGGGCTTATACAAGAGCAACGATGGTGGCGAGAGCTTCCAACGAGTTCTCGGCGACGACGCTTGGACTGGCGTGACGGACCTCGTGATGGACCCACGGGATCCAGACCGCCTCTATGCCGCGACTTGGCAACGCCAACGTACCGTCGCGACTTATCTCGGCGGTGGCCCAGGCTCGGGAATCTACAAGTCAAAAGATGGTGGGAAGACCTGGCGGCGGCTTGAGAAGGTCTTGCCCGATAAGGATATGGGAAAAATAGGCCTCGCCATTTCACCGCAACACCCTGACGTGCTCTACGCCGTTATCGAGCTTGAGCGTCGCAGTGGTGGCTTTTTTCGCTCGGCAGATCGGGGCGAGAGCTGGGAGAAGATGTCCGATGCCGTGGGAGGTGCCACGGGTCCGCACTACTACAACGAGATCGTCGCGAGCCCTCATGTCTTTGACAGAGTTTATCTTCTTGACGTGCGAGTACAGGTTAGCGAAAACGGTGGTAAGACCTTCCGAAAAATGAAGGAAACCGCCAAACACAGCGACAATCATGTGCTGGTTTTTGATCCGCAAGACCCGGACTATCTTCTCGTGGGAACAGATGGTGGCCTCTATGAAAGCTACGATCTTGAAGAAAGCTGGCGCTTTGTAGCTAACCTGCCGGTGACGCAGTTCTACAAGCTGGCACTCGATGACGACACACCTTTTTACAACATCTACGGCGGTACCCAGGACAACAACACTCAGGGAGGCCCGTCCCGTACGGAAAGCATCAGTGGCATTCGTAATGCGGACTGGTTCATCACTCTTTTCGCGGATGGGCACCAACCTGCTGTCGAGCCAGGAAATTCAGAAATTGTTTACTCCGAGTGGCAGCAAGGCAATCTCGCTCGCTACGATCGGACGACAGGAGAGATGGTCTATATCCAGCCCCAGCCGGAACCAGGAGATCCGCCCGAGCGTTTTAACTGGGACGCTCCGATCCTCATTAGCCCCCATTCACCCGCCCGGCTTTATTACGCCAGCCAGCGTATATGGCGTTCGGATGACCGAGGCGATAGCTGGATACCTTTGAGTTCCGACCTGACCCGCAACGAGAATCGCCTGCTCCTGCCCATGATGGGACGTCAGTGGAGCTGGGATGCAAGCTGGGATCTATGGGCGATGTCAAACTACAACACAGTGACTTCACTCGCCGAGTCTCCGCTGGTCGAGG
>CAYSMT010000074.1:0-9344 GCA_964432135.1 uncultured Acidobacteriota bacterium | reverse complement strand
GGGAACGAAGCCTCCCGCATGCCACGGCGCGCGAGCCCAGGGAATGTCGAAGATGTTGCGCACATCGTTGGTGAACATGCAGATACGCTCGATACCATAGGTTAGCTCGACGGGGGTCGGTGAGAGCTCCTCACCCCCCATCACCTGGAAGTAGGTGAACTGCGAGATCTCCATCCCGTTCATCGTCACCTGCCATCCAACACCGGCCGCACCCAACGTCGGCGACTCCCAGTTGTCTTCTTCGAAGCGAATGTCATGTACCCGCGCGTCGATTCCGAGAGCACGCAGCGAGCGCAGATACAACTCCTGCACATCGTGCGGCGACGGCTTGAGGATGACTTGGTACTGGAAGTGCTTGTAGACACGCATCGGGTTGTCAGCATAGCGGCCGTCCGCCGGCCTCCGCGAGGGCTGGCAGTAGGCTACGCGCCACGGCGCGGCACCGAGACTGCGGAAGAAGGTCTCGGGATGCATCGTGCCCGCACCAACTTCGAGATCGTAGGGCTGGTGGATGATGCAGCCTTCCCCACTCCAGAAGCGGGAGAGACCAAGGATCATGTCCTGCATCGTGATCTTGAAGCTCATGCTGACTCGCCTATGCCCCGCCGGGATCTCAGCTGCGCCAACGCCGGAAGGGCCTTCAAAGGACGTTCGAGGAAGTGCACGATAAGGGCCGCGAGGAGATCAGCGAGCTCCTGCGCGCTTCCCGCTGGCAACGCGGGCACAGCGTCCGGTGGAGCGCTTCGGATAACCCGGAGCCAATCGGCGGACGGGCTCCTCACAGAGAGAGCTCCAGCGGGTCGATGTGCTGCACAAAAGACACCGGCATCCAGCGCGAGGTAGCGGCACACGCCCCGCAGGGAAGACTCGCAAATCGTGCAGCTCTCCCACTCGGGAAGGAGACCCGACAGCGCCAACACCCAGGCCTCGACATAGCGTAGCAGCGGGTCGATCGCATCACCGGCATCAAGGCGCTCGAGACTGGCACAGAGCAGTCGGAAAAGGCGTGGGTCCTCCGCGCCTTCCCGCGCCAGCGAGCGACCGAGCTCAAGCAGATGGGCGGCGGCATAATACCGTTCCAGCGGATCCGGCGCCGGAGGTTCATGCATGAGAGTCGCTTCATCTAATCGCGGCGCAGCGCCTTCTCTCGGCAACGTCCAGCGCGCACGTACACGCGCACCCGGCTGCAACGCTCCGCCGAAGCGCCGTCGGGATCGAGCACCTGCGCTGGCATGGGCAATGATCAACTCGCCGCGACCGGTCAGCAAGACAATACCCCGATCGCTCTCCCCGCGGGTGTAGATCTCGAGCACGACGGCATCCTCCTCGTGGCGCGTCACGAGAGGAGCAACCAATACGCCAGGGTGACGTAAACCAGCGATCCCATGACGTCGGTCATCGTGGATACGAAGGGAGTCGTCGAGACGGCGGGATCGATTCCCAGACGGTCGAGCAGAAGCGGGAAGACCGCGCCTCCCGCCGTGGCGAGCATCATTGAGCAAGCCAGCGAAACCCCGACGACGCCGCAAACCCACAGACTCGAGCCGGGATCGACCTCGCCGCGCAGATAGAGCTGCCCGTAGCTGAAGAGCCCGACCAGAGTTCCATAGAGCGACCCCATCAGGCTTGCGACACCGAGTTCCCGCAAGATCGCTTTGGCAACGACACCGTGACGGATACGCCCCGTCGCAATACCACGGATAGTAACGATGGCCGCTTGGTTTCCAGCCGACCCTCCCATGCCAAGGACGATGGGCAGAAAGGCGGCCAGTACCGGAATAACCTTCATCGATTCAACGCGACTGCCGATGATCAGCGCCGCGAGGTTGCCACCGACGAAGGTCGCCAGCAACCAGGGAGAGCGCATGCGCGCACTCTTGAGAATCGACGGTTCATGCCGCTCCTCCTCCGAAGTTCCGGCCATCTTGAAGATGTCTTCAGTCGCCTCTTCGCGCAGCACGTCGATCACGTCGTCGATGGTCACCATTCCGACAAGGCGGCCCTGCTCATCCAGTACAGGAATCGCCAGCAGGTCGTACTTCGCCGCGACCTGAGCGACCTCCTCTTGGTCCGTACTCACGAGCACGGTGATCAGGTCCGTGCCCATGATCTCGCTAAGCCGAGTGGAGGGTGGGTGCAAAAGCAGCTCGCGCAGAGAGAGCACGCCGACAAGATGCTGGCGATCATCGACGATATAGAGATAGAAAGCCATCTCGACATCGCCCTGTGCTTGCAGGTGCGCAATGGTCTGGGCGACGGTCGTGTCTTCATGTAGCGAGAAGACGTCGGGAGTCATGATACGTCCGGCCGTCTCCTCCTCGTAGATCAGCAACTGTTCGACCGCCGCCTTCTCCTCGGGCTTCATCGCCTCGAGGATCGCGTCGGCATCATCCTCAAGTGCGGCAAGCAGGCCCGCGGCGTCGTCGTCCGCGCAGCGATTGAGCAACGCGGCGGCGCCACTCGGACCGAGGCGGCGAAGAATCGCGACACCTTCCCCCGGCGAAAGCTCGACGAGAAACTTGGCGCCGAGCTCCTGGTCTCGATCCGCCAGGGCTCGGAAGACCTGAAGCTGCTCGCGATCGGTCAGGGTGTCGTAAATCGGCGCGAGATCCTGGGGACGGGTCTTCGCCATCAAGTTGATCAGATGCCCGAACGCCGACCGCCGCAGGAACCTACGGACAGACTCGAGCACGACCTTCTGGCGACGATCCAGCGTCATGACAAAACCCTCGTACGCTCGCGAACTCGCCAGCGACGGGGCATTCTAGCCCCTCGGACGAGGCTCCGGTAGGGCCCGGATGTTGATAGCTGCGTCCTCTCCCGGCCAGACGGGACGGCGGCTAGTAGATTCCGAGTTCTCTGAGCAAGCTGTCACGGTCACGCCAGCCCTGGCGGACCTTGACGAACAGCTCAAGGAATATCCGGCGCTCGAAGCGCTTCTCGAGCTCCTTGCGCGCCAGGCTGCCGATTTCCTTGAGCATCGCACCTTTGCGACCGATGACGATGGCCTTCTGGCTGTCCCGCTCGACGTAGATCAGCGCCGAGATCTCGAGCAGACCATTCTCGCGTACTTCGAGGCGCTCGATCCCGACCGCGATGGCATGAGGCAGCTCCTGACGGGTTCGCTGCAGCAACTTCTCCCGCACGATCTCAGCGGCGATCATCCGCTCTCTCTGATCCGTGACATAGTCTGACGGAAAGAGCGGCGAACCCTCTGGGAGGTGGGCCAGGATGCGCTCGAGCAACCGCTCGCAGTTCACCCCCTCCTTCGCCGAGACCGGCACAGCCTCGCGGCAGCCCCATGAGGAGATGCCGCGTTCAATCATCGGGAGAAGCTTGCCCTTATTCATCTGATCCAGCTTGTTGAGTACGAGAAGGACGGGGCCCTTGCGCTGTGCCGGATCGATCTGCGCGAGAACGTAGCGATCTCCCGGACCGATTCCCGCAGAGGCATCAATGACGAAGAGCAGCACATCGGCCTCGGCAGCCGCCTCGCGAGCACGCTCGAGCATGACCTCGCCGAGATGGTGCTGGGGTTTGTGGAAACCGGGTGTGTCGACAAAGGCGATCTGACCCTCGGGCAGGGTGCGCACACCGAGGATCCGGTGCCGCGTCGTTTGGGGCACGTCAGAGACGATGGCGACCTTCTCCCCAACGAGGCGGTTGAGCAGCGTGCTCTTGCCGACATTGGCCCGGCCAATGATTGACGCGAAACCGGAGCGATAAGACGGGGCCTTACTCATCGAACCCTCCCTGCGGCGCCGACAACACCTTCGACCTTAGCAGTTCCTCAAGGGCCTCCATCTCGCCGTCGTCGCTCTCATGATCGTAGCCCATGATGTGCAGCAAGCCGTGCAGTGCCAAGAGGGCCACCTCCTGCGTGAGATCGTGACCTTGCTCGCGGGCCTGATCTCGCGCCACGTCGAGACAGATCGCGATGTCGCCAAGATGCGTTTCCCCATCGGGATCCCGGGTGTTTGATGGAAACGAAATGACATCCGTTGGCCGCTCCTTGCCGCGCCAGCGCCCGTTGAGCTGTGCCATGGAGTCGCGGGAGACAAAGCGCAACACGAGCTCTCCCGCTCGGATTCCCAACACGTCACCCGCACGGGCAAGGGTCGCCTTGACGGCACATTGCAACCCAGCACCCACCGGATCAGAGAGCGGTTGAATCTCGACCCTCATTCCGTCGTGTCCTCGGCCTGGGCCTGTTCATCACGACTCTCGTAGGCACGCACGATCCGCTGCACCAGTTCGTGACGCACGACGTCCTCTTGCCCGAAATGGATGAAGGCGATGCCCTCCAACCCTCGGACGACCTCCCGAGCGTGGATCAGTCCGGAGATCCGCCCGAGCGGCAGATCCGTCTGCGTGATATCGCCAGTGACGATCGTCTTCGAGCCCTCTCCGATGCGGGTGAGAAACATCTTCATCTGCTCCGGAGTCGTGTTCTGCGCCTCGTCGAGGATGACGAAGCTGTTGTTGAGCGTGCGACCCCGCATAAAGGCGAGCGGCGCGACCTCCACCGTCTGCTCTTCGATCATGCGCTGCGCACGCTCCCCCTGGCAGATGTCGAAGAGCGCATCATAGAGAGGCCTAAGATAGGGATCGACCTTCTGCGCCAGATCTCCGGGCAAGAAGCCAAGCCTCTCTCCGGCCTCGACCGCAGGCCGGCAGAGCAAGATCCGACGCACCCGCCCATCGCCGAGCGCCTGGATAGCTGCTGCCACGGCGAGGTAGGTCTTGCCCGTGCCCGCCGGACCGATCGCAAAAACGACGTCGTGGCTGTTGAGCGCTTCGAGATAGGCGCGCTGCTTCGCGCTGCGAGGCAGCACGTTCCGCTGGCCACGCCCGCGAACGCCCCCTTCGAGGAAGTGCTCGCGCAGGCTGATCTCCGGCGCTTCTCTGGCAAGCCGCAGCGCCTGCACGAGGTCGCGCGCACCGAGCCGGAAACCACCGTCGATCAGGCGCCCGACCTGCTCGAGAAAGCGGCCGCAGGCCTGAACTGGCGCGCTCTCGCCCCGAAGGTGGATCTCACCGCCACGGGCATGAAGGCTCACACCAAAGGTCGCCTCGATCTGGCGCAAGTTCGCGTCAAACTCGCCAACCAGGGTCTGAAAGGCCTCCGGCGAAAAGACGAGCCGCTCCTGCGAAGACCTCTCTGATCCGTTGCTCACGGTGCTCGCTCGTCACCGAGCCGTCGCAGCCCGAGTTCGTTCAACTGCGAAGGAGAGACGGGGCCCGGTGCGGAAGTCAGTGGGCAAGCCGCCGAGGTTGTCTTGGGAAAGGCAATGACATCCCGGATGGAGTCCCGCCCAAGGAGGATCGCCACGAGCCGATCGAGGCCCAGGGCAACACCTCCGTGGGGAGGCGCGCCATAACGCAAAGCATCGAGCAAGAAACCGAAACGCGCCCGGGCTTCTTCGACTCCGATGCCCAGAGCCTGAAAGACACGTGACTGGAGCTCCGGTCGGTGGATTCGGATGCTCCCGCCACCGATCTCGGTCCCGTCGAGCACGATGTCGTAGGCCCGCGCGTGAACGGCAGCCGGATCGCTCTCCAGACGGGCCAGGTCCGCCTCTTCGGGGGCGGTGAAGGGGTGATGACAGGCGAAGTAGCGCTGCTCCTGATCGTCCCACTCAAAGAGCGGAAAGTCGGTAATCCAGCACAACTCATGGCGGTCCGCAGGGATCATGCCCTCTGCAGAAGCAATCTCGAGACGCATCGCGCCAAGAACCTGCCGGGCCACAGCAAGCGGCGCGGCGACGACCAACACCAAGTCGCCCTCGTCCGCCCCAAGACTCTCGACCAGAGCGAGAGCCTCATCGGCTCCGAGGGCTTTGACCGCGGGGCCGCTCAACCCGCCGGCCTGGCACTTGAACCAAATGAGCCCACCCGCACCGAGCTCTCGCGAACGAGCGGTCAACGCGTCAAGACGCTTGCGACTATAAGCCTGTGCGAGACCGGGAACGACGATGGCCCGGACGACACCACCTTCCTCCACGGCCTTGCGGAAAACGATGAACTCCGACGCGGAAGCACGCGCGCTGAGATCTTGAATCTCCATGGCGAAACGCAGATCCGGCCGATCGACACCATAGCGATCCATCGCCTCGTCCCATCTCATCCGCCGGAAAGGCGGGAGCAGATCCCACCCGACTTCGGCGCCCGCTGCGACGAGGATCTTTTCCACGACGTTCATCACCTCCTCGGGCTCGACGAAGGACATCTCGATGTCGACCTGCGTGAACTCCGGCTGGCGATCCGCGCGCAAATCTTCGTCGCGGAAGCAGCGGGCGATCTGGTAGTAGCGTTCCACACCGGAGACCATCAAGAGCTGCTTGAAGATCTGCGGAGACTGGGGTAGCGCATAAAAACGTCCAGGATGGACCCGCGACGGCACGAGGTAGTCCCGCGCACCTTCCGGAGTCGATGCCGTCAGCACCGGCGTCTCGACCTCCCAGAACTCCAGGCTATGCAGCACCTGGCGAATCGATCGAACGACCCGTGAGCGCAGCTCGAGCGCCTCACGCATCTCCGGGCGACGCAAATCGAGAAAGCGCCAACGCAGACGTGTCTCTTCCTGGGGCAACTGAGCTCCGGCCGGTTGAAGCGGCAGGTCATCGCATTCAGCGAGCACCGTCACGCTCGTGGCCTTGACCTCGACCGCCCCCGTCAGCATGCGTTCATTGACGTTCCGCTCGCCGCGATGCACGACCTCGCCCTCGACCGCAACGACGGTCTCCGGCCGCAGACCAGAGGCCAGCGTGTGGATCTCGCCCGACTCGGGGTAGAACACGACCTGCACGATGCCTGAACGATCCCGCAGATCGATAAAAACAACGCCGCCGAGATCCCGGCGACGATGGACCCATCCCATCAGCCGATGCGATTCGCCCACCTGCTCTGCCCTTAGCGCGGCACAAGGTGTTCGCCTGGCCTGCTCTTCCATCACGCCCGTCCTTCCTTCTCTGTGTGTTCGGCCATCCACGCGGAGAGCGCCTCGGCATCAATCGGAGCCTCGCTCTGCTCCCCGCTCTTCAAGTCCTTGATCGTCGCTCGTCCTCGAGCGAGCTCATCGTCGCCAAGGAGGATGGCCCATCGAGCGCCTGAGCGCCCCGCACGCTTCATCTGCCCTCCCAGACCATGACGCGCACTGTCCCAGCCCACGGCAAGGCCAGCTCTCCGCAGTGCCTGGACGCGGGAGAGAGCCTGCGCGCCGGCCACATCGCCGAGGGTCACCAGGTAGACGTCGAGCTCCGCGTCCCGGGGCCGATCATCAAGCCCGGCGGCAATGAACAGCCTCTCAATCCCCGCGGCCCAACCCATGCCGGACACCTCACCCCCGCCCAGAGCCCGAACCAACCCATCGTAGCGCCCACCTCCAAGCACCGTATTCTGCGCGCCGAGCCCTTCCGCCCGCAGCTCGAAAGTCGTGTGGACGTAGTAGTCGAGACCACGCACGAGGCGAGGCTCAACGACAGCGTCGATGCCAAGACGATCGAGCTGCGCGAGCACCTCATCGAAATGTTCTCGTGCCGGCACGGAGAGGAAATCGAGGATGCTCGGCGCAGCGGCGCTCAACTCCTGACAGCCGCTCTTTTTACAGTCGAGAACGCGCAACGGGTTGCGCTGCAGCCGGTCTTGGCAATCGGCGCATAGCTTGTCGTGGACGGGATGCAACGCTTCAATAAGCGCCGCGCGAAAAGCCGGCCGCGTCGTGACGTCACCGATGCTGTTGATCAACAGTCGAGTCTGATCGACGCCCGCCGCGCGTACGATCTCGATGCCCAGAGCCATGATCTCGGCGTCTGAAGCGGGAGAGGACTCACCAAACACCTCGACGCCAATCTGATGGAACTGGCGCAGGCGGCCCTTCTGCGGCCGTTCCTTGCGGAACGCCGGGCCGATGTAGTACAGCCGCTGCAGGCCACGCCGATCGAAACCATGCTGAATGTAGGCGCGGCAAACCTGTGCCGTCATCTCGGGGCGCAACGAAACAGAGCTCTCCCCGGCGTCGAAGCTGAACATCTCCTTACCGACGATATCGGTGGCTTCGCCGACGCTGCGCGTGAACAGCTCTGTCGCCTCAAGATGTGGAACCCGGATTTCGCGCAAAGCGTAGGAGCGCAGGATCTGCCGCGCCTCCACCTCGAAACGCTGCCAGTGCTCGGTCTCACCGGGCAAAAGATCACGAAAGCCGCGCAAGCTCTGGTACTTTCCCGCCACGATTCCATCCTCCGAAAACGCGATATTCTGCCACGTCACGCGTGTTTAAGGTATTCTCCGCCTCAATGATCACCTCGCTGCTAACCTGCATCTGCCTCGCCTCGAGCGCCTTTCCTGCCCCCCAGGAGCATCCTCCTACAAAGGGCTTGACGGCGACTAAGGTCGAACAAAGCTCCGCCCGTCCCATGATCACCGCGGCGCCGGCCTGGGAGATCCCTCTCGACGCACGGCCCACCAAGCCTCTTATGGTCGTGACGACCGAAGATGGTCCGGGCCTGCTCGTCATCGCTGCTGAGGGGATTGAGCTGCGCTCCGCCACGGACGGGCGACGCCTGTGGCACCGCCCTCACCTCAGCGGAGCGGGCCTGCAGGTCGATCCTGTCGCCGAGGGCCCCTTCGGCCGCTGGCTTGGATGGGCCGGGTGCAGCGCCCCGGGCCGCTTTCGTCTCGAGGTCTTCTCGGCAGAGAACGGACGCCGCGTATTCTCCCTTCCCATCGACAGACGGCCCACGGGGCCGCCGTTGCCTGCCCAAGCTCGCCCGGGAGACCGACCCTACTGGTACCTTCCTGTGGAGGGCGATCGCATTTTGCTCTTTGATGGCGACGGCAAGCAGGTCTCGAGTTTCCAACTCGAGGCGAAGGTCTGGACCCCGTTGATCACGATCGAGCGCCGTGTCCTCGTCTCACTGGGTCCGCATCAACGGCCACGGGTTCTCAGTCAGAAGCCCCACGCGATCCGACACGCAAGCGGAGTCGAGGCCCGCCTGAGCACGAGCCACGGCGAATGGTTGCTCGTCAGCTCGGGGCGAAGCGTCAGCGCTTTTCGCTGCCGCGAGCGGCGCTCGGGGCGTCTTCGCTGCCGGCGGCGGTGGCGCCAAGTTCTCGGCGCGGGACTGCTCTCGGCACCTTTAGGCGTCGACAAGCTCGTCATCAGCGCCTGCCAAGACACCTTCCTGCACGCTTTCGAGCTGCGTAGCGGCAACCTGCGCTGGCGTGAAAGCACGGGCTCACGCCTCGCCAGCCCCCCAATCGCCTGGGATGAGTTCGTGGCCGCTACCGCCGCTGAAGCGCCCCGGATCTTCTTCCGCCGCCTCGACGACGGCTCCAGTGCCGGC
>CAYSMT010000073.1:0-9357 GCA_964432135.1 uncultured Acidobacteriota bacterium | reverse complement strand
GCGTCTATACGAGCAGTCGCGAGAGTTCCTGCTACGTGCAGGGACGGTGATCTTCGCTGTCTCCGTCGTCATCTGGGCCCTGAGCTACTACCCGCATCCACCAGAGATTCACGCGCGCTTCGCCGCCCAGCACGCGCAAGGCGCGCGCGCGGAGACCCGCGCACGAATCGATGCCGAAGAGGCCGCCGCATACTTACGACAGAGCCTCCTCGGACGAGCCGGTCAGGGCATTGAGCCCCTCGTCCGCCCCCTCGGATGGGATTGGCGGATTGGTATGGCTGTGACAGGCTCCTTCGCGGCACGCGAGATCGTCATTGCGACTCTGGGGACGATTTTCAGCGTCGGCGGAGATGTCAACGAGACCTCCAGTACCCTGCTCGAGGTGATTCGCAAAGCGCGCTGGCCTGATGGCCGGCCGCTGTTCAATCTCGCCGTTGCGCTCTCGCTGATCGTCTTCTTCGCGTTGTGCTGTCAGTGCGTTGCGACGCTGGCCGTAATCCGACGTGAGACGGGTTCCTGGAAGTGGGCGGGCCTCACCTTCGCCTACATGACGGTACTGGCCTACCTCGGAGCGATGCTGACCTATCAGCTCACCGCCAGTCTGGGAGCCGCGTGATGCAGGCGATCCTTGCACCCCTGCTCGTCGCGATCTGCGCGGTCTACCTCGCGCTACAGCTCTGGCGTTCGATCAAGCAAGGAGGCCGTTGTGCGCACTGCGCATATGGTCATCACATGAAACAACAACGTGGCAGGTGTGAGAACCTCCTCCAAATCATCGGTGCGACGAGGGAGTCACACGCCGCAAACTACTCGGGATCGGGAGGCAGCTCGAGTGAAGCCGGCTCCGGCTCTGGCACACGCACCCGACCAGGAATGCCATAGGCGTCAGCGAAAACCCTCTCGCCAGGCAGCGGCGGGTGCTCATCGGGATCGAATCCGATGATCGCCACGACCTCCTTCTTCTTGGTTTCGTCGAGCGAGAGGCTGCCAAGCTCAGGGAAGAGCAATTCACTCAGAACCAGCGCCTCATCGGTAAAGGCCGCCTCGCGGGCGAGACCGACACGGACGAAGGCCTTCAACCCGGCCATCAGATCGTCTGGAAGACTCGTGCGCAGGGCGATCGCCCGCGCCAGATCCTCATCTGGTAGACCCTCCTTGGCATCATAGCTAATCAACAGCTGCCCATGACGATGGATCTCCACCTGACCTGCAACAAGTGAGATGGCCAGCGCATCGCCATCAGGAACGGTGAAAAACTGTGACCAGCGGCTGTCGGAAAGCTCCTTCTGGCGAGACGGCTTAACGCGCAGGTCTACGCGCAGGTTATGTCCTACCGCGTCGCTAAAAAGCACCCGCGCGCGCTGAGAGCGCGTCTTGGAGAGGGTCTCGATGATCGTGTAGGACGCCGCCGGCACACCTGCAGAGGGCGTCACCTCATAGCGCAGTCGGACCCAACTGCGCTCATCTGGAGCACCGCCGAGCGCGACGCTCACGCCCATCAGGATCATCGACAACAAGGAGAAGATGCGTATCGAGGTCTTCATCTGGAGCCTCCTCCGGGATGACGGGGCGGCAGGGTCGGCAGCTCCGTCCGTACTGTTCCACATTGTCCTTTCGACACGCGATGCGCAAGCCTAGGTGACGAGCCAAGATACACAATCACCCGCGCGACCCTTCGAAAAAGCGGGTATTCTCCGCCGCAATGACCCGAGACCGCCGCACGTCCCGCGAGGAACGCATCACGCGCTCATTGGCGTGGATGGAGCGCTATACCTCACTCTTCGGAAAGCAAGAGGCCTACCGTGCGGCCATCGAGCGCCGTCCTCCGATCGATCTGCTCGTACCCGGTGGCCCCGATGACGTCACGCGGATCGAACGAAGCCTCGCCGCACGAGGTCTTCACAGCGAGCGCTTCACCTGGGCACCCTTTCACCTCCGTGTCCACACGGAAGGCAAGGGCGGCGCAGGAACGCTGCCGGAAGTCATCTTCGGCCTGGCCTTCCCGCAGGGCGTGGTCAGTTGCCTGCCAGCACTGGCCCTCGCCCCGCAGCTCGGCGAGCGCGTCCTCGACCTTTGCGCCGCACCCGGCGGGAAGACGGTATTGCTCTCAGCTCTCGCAGGTGACCGCGCTCGGATCCTCGCAGGCGACCCCAACACACAGCGTTGCGGGCTACTCGTTCAATCGCTCTCACGTATGGCGATCTCTTCCGCGATGATTGTGCGTCAAGATGGCAACTGTTTCCCCGCAGTGGCCCGATTCGAGAAAATTCTGCTTGATGCACCCTGCTCAGGCGAGGGCATCTTCCGCGTACCGAAGCCCCGCTACGCACCCTCGGGATCCTCTGGTATCGAACGAGCCCAGGCGTTGCAAAAACGGCTGCTCTCCCGCGCCCTTGACCTGCTCGCTCCCGGGGGCCGTCTCGTCTATTCGACCTGCACCTTTGCGCCCGAGGAAAATGAACAGGTTCTCGACAACGCGCTTGCCAGTCGCGACGATCTGCGCATACGGGATCTACCGAAGGGCTTTCCGGGTGCGCCGGGCGTGACGAGATGGGGCAAGCAGCGCTTCGATCCCCGCCTCGAACGCGCACGCCGACTTTACCCGCAGATGACGGGCTCATGGGGTTTCTTCCTCGCCCTGCTTGAAAAAGACCCCGCGTCAGGTCGCTACGCCTCGCGACGATTAAGAGAAGACGAGGAGCCTGCGCCTCCGACGGACGATCCCGAGGCCCGAGCTGAGCTAGTCGAACAGCTCAAGCGACGCTTCGGTGTACCGGCCAGCGAGCTCGAAGAGTACATCGTGCAGCGCAAGGCGCGAGACATCTGGATCCTCGCGCGTCTGCCCGACGACGCAGAAGAGGTCCAGACCGCACGGCTGCACGTAGTCGCGCCGGGGCTGCGCGCCCTACGTGCAACAGGGCGCGGCCCGCGCGTCACAAACGCCCTGCTCCGTCTCCTCCAAAACCGACTACGCGAACGCATCATCGACCTTTCCTGGGAGACCCTGCTCGGTCTGCTCGACGCGCGACGCATGGCCTTGACCGAGGCGCTCTCGTCGGGCCAGGTCGCCTTGCGTTGCGAGGGACGCGTCGTCGCCGCCGGCTTCGTGCGTGACGGCATACTCGAAATGGAGTTGCCTAAGGCCTGGCGCTGACCGAGCAGGGGTGCGTGAAGATCTTGCTGGGAGCATGTCTGCGCAAGCTCGGCAACAGCTGAGTGTCGTCACGGGCTTCCTTACTCAGGGGAGATAAAGTACAATTTAGTTTCGCTCAGAAGGGTCCATGCATGGCGCCCGAGCGATGCAGCTTCTTGACTCCGGGCGCCTCCAGAGAGGGTCCGCGCACGAGATCGGGTTCTGGATTCGCGAGGGCCCGGGTCGAATACGACCCGAGGGCGGAACGCGGGAACAGGGAGCTCTCTCCGTGCGGGCCGAGAGGAGAGACGATGAGTGACAAGAAGGCTGACCTGGCCGGCCCCGGCATCGGCAACTACGACGAGCTGAAGAATATCCTCCCTGGCGACTACGAACCATTGCTAACCCCAAAGGAGACAATGCAGGCGCTCTGGGCGGCCAAGCAGTACATCGAGGACGGCCTGTGCAAGGAGCTTGGGCTGATGATGGTCCAGGTGCCGCTCATCGTCGACAAGAACAGCGGCGTCAACGACTACCTCGACCGAGATGGGTCACGTACACCGGTCGAGTTTCACATCTCCAATGACTATGGCCGCAATCCCATCGACGCCCAGGTCGTCCAAGCCGCAACAAAGTGGAAACGCGTCGCTCTCAAGCAGTTCGGACTCAAAGTCGGCGAGGGCATCTGTACGGATATGAAGGCCGTGCGCAAGGACTACTTCCTCGATCATGACCACAGCGCCTACGTCGACCAGTGGGACTGGGAGCGCGTCATCTCGGCTGACCAACGCGAGCTCGACTTCCTTACTGAGATTGTCAAGAAGATCTGGAAGGTACTCAAGGGTGCTGAGACTCACGTGCAGGAGCTCTTCCCCGCCCTCAAGACTGACAAGTATCCGGACCTGCCCAACGAGCTGACCTTCCTCCACGCCGAGGAGATCCTCGAACGCTTCCCTGACATGCCGCGAAAGCAGCGTGAGACGGCGATCCTGCAGGAGTTCCCGGCGGTATTCATCTATGGTATCGGCTGGACCCTTGCGGACGGATATCCCCACGAGATGCGCGCCGCAGACTACGACGACTGGGTGACGGAGACGGTCTCGAAGGATGGCCGGCCAATGCACGGCCTCAACGGCGATATCCTCGTCTGGAATCCGGTGACCCGGCGGCGCCATGAGCTGAGCTCGATGGGGATCCGCGTCAACAAACAGACCCTGCGCCAGCAACTCGAGCTGACGGACCAACTCGACTTCCTCGACATGCCCTACCATCAGATGATCCTCAACGACGAGATCCCGCTAAGCATCGGAGGAGGCATCGGACAGTCCCGCACCTACATGGCCCTTTTGAAGAAGGCCCACCTCGGTGAGGTCAGTGTCACCGTCTGGCCCAAGGTGCTCAAGGACATGTGCGCGGAGAAGAAGATCTTCGTCCTGGAGTAAAGGCGACGATAGCTTCCGGCGACGCCCACCACACCTGGCCTTCCGGGGCCGGCTCGGTGGGCGTGGCTGTGTTTACGAGCCTCTCCGCAGCCCACGCGAGGTGGGACCGCATTGGCGCCTGTTTTGGAGTGTCTATGGGGAACAAACCGCTTGGGCTCGCTGATCTCAGGCCAGAGATCAGCAGTGCTAAGTGGCGCATTTTCTGTGATATACAAAAAATAAGCACTCTTGAGCGCATAGTTCACAACGCGCATGCTACAGTCGCTTTGGGCGCATCGGCGGAGATTCACCATGATGATCGACAGACGCCGTTTCCTCGAGTTTCTATCCTGGGCAGCCGCTGCGGGCACGCTTACCCCTCGAACCGCCCTTGCAGCGGCGACATCCACAGGCTTTCGCGAAATCCGGAATGGAGTGGGCTACTTCTGGGGAAGAGGAGGCACGATTGGCTGGCTCATCAGCCAAGACGCGATCGCCGTCGTCGACAGCCAGTTCATGCCCACGGCAAGAATCCTCCTCGAGGGCATCCAACAACGCAGCAAGCATCCTGTCGATGTTCTGTTCAACACCCATCATCACCCGGATCATACAAGCGGCAATGCCGTCTTCCGCGGCGTAACCTCCCGCATCATCGCCCAGCGCAACGTCCCGGCGCTGCAACAAAGCCAAGCCCGCACGAACAACACCCTCGATGACCAGGTCTACGCCAATGAGATCTTCGCGGACGAAAGCAAAATCCAACTTGGTGCCCACGAGATCAAAGCAAAGTATTTCGGTCCAGCACACACGAGTGGTGATGCCATCATTCATTTCGTCGACGCTCAGGTCGTCCATCTCGGCGATCTCGTCTTCAACCGTTGGCACCCCTTGATCGATGCTCCTCACGGAGCGTCCGTCCGGGGCTGGCTGAGCGTCCTCGAGAAGATCCATACCCGCTTCGACAAGGAGACGGTCTTCATCTTCGGTCACGGCGCGGAAGCCTACGGACGCACCGGCACTCTTGCAGAGGTCGCAAGACAGCGCGACTACTTTCACGCGCTGCTCGAAACCGCAGAGAAGGCCGTCCATGCGGGACGCTCGCGGCAAGAAACTATCTCGCTCAAGAGCTTGCCGGGATTCGAGGAGTATGTCTCCGTTGGAGAGCGCCTCTCCCTCGCTTGGTGCCTCGGCGTCGCCTGGGACGAGCTCGCTGGCCAGCGCAGATGACCCGTAAACGCGCCATCACGACCGCCGTCTGCCTGCTGCTGAGCCTGATAGCAGCCAGCGTTACTCTGCCCGAAACTGCCTCGAGACGACCGGTCGCGGAACGCGTCTTCCAACAGCTCCAGGAGGCACGGCGGGCCATCGGCCGCAGCCCCTTCCTTCGCCATCAGAAACTCGACGCGGCCGCTCTCACTCGAGCGCAAGAGATCGCACAGGCACCAAAGAACAGGCGCCTCTCTCGTAAGGACTCCGCGCGAACTCTCGTACGCGCACAGGGCCTCAAGCATCTTCTTCTCATCCGCGAGCGCATCGACCTCCAGCTCGGCTCGCGCAGCCCGGCGCGTCATGTCTTGCAACGCTGGCGGAACTCGAACGACGCTTGGGAGAAGGCGATGGACCCGCGCCTCGATCTTGCGGGATGTGCCACGACTCGCACGCACGACGGCTGGATCGTCTTTGTCGCCATGCTCGCAAGCCAGCAGCAGGTGCCTGAGGATCTCGCAAGCTGGAGCGCGGAGGTCTTCGAACGTATCAACCGCATCCGCGGGGAGCACGACCTTCCGCCACTCAAACGCGACCCCCAACTCGATGCGGCGGCCCTCGCTCACAGCGAGGACATGGCGACACGAAGCTACTTCGCGCACATCTCTCCCGAAGGATCGGAGCCTGGAGATCGGGTCCGCGAGCAGGAGAGGCCCTTCTTTCGCGTGGGCGAGAACATCGCGTTCAATCGCGCTGAACCCGACCCCATCGACTCTGCGGTGAAGGGCTGGATGAACTCTCCCGGGCATCGCGAACACATCCTCGACCCGGCCTTCCGCTTCAGCGGCCTGGGTATTGCCGAGACCACGGAGGGTGGTTTTTATTTCACGCAACTCTTCCTGGAAGAAAGCGCGCAACAGCAGGCGCAGGAGAAGCCATGAGTGACCGGCAAGATCGTCTCCACCTCATGGCGACGGGCTATGTCGAAGCGAAGATCCTGCTCGCGGGCGTCGAGCTCGGCGTGTTCGACCACCTGAGGGGCGACGGCACGAGTGCCTCGTTCGTGGCCGAACGGATCGGTGGCACGCTCCGCGGCACCGAGATCCTGCTCGACGCGCTCACCGCGGCCGAGATCATCGACAAGCGTGACGCGCTCTATCGAAACCGCCCGGAGTACGAAGACCGCCTGGTTTCGGACGGGACATCGCACTACGCAAGTCTGCTACGCCACCGCAATCGGCTTTTTCGCCGCTGGGCCTTCCTCGAAGAAACCATCCGAAGCGACGAAGCCCTGCCGGAGGCGCTGTGCTTCTCACCCCGCGACGACCCGCGCACGAACCGCGACTTCATCCGCGCTATGGTCGCTGTCAGTGGTGATCGCGCCGCGGAGATTGTCGCGGAGATCGATCTCGACGGGGTTCGTGTCGTCGCCGACCTTGGCGGCGGTCCAGCCCACTACCTTGCAGAGTTCTTGAAACGCAAACCAGAAATCGACCCCTACCTGTGCGACTTGCCGTTGACCCTTGAGGTCGCACGCTCGTTGCATGACGGCTTGCCCCTCGGCGAAAAAGGGCACTTCATCGTCTGGGATCTCTACTCCGATGCGCCACCGGAGGAGCTGCCGCCCGTCGACCTGGCTTTCGTCTCCCAGGTCTTGCACGGTGAGTCGCCCGAAGCGAACCGCGCCTTCCTCGCGCGTCTCTTCGAGCGCATGGCTCCCGGCGGACGCGTCGTGATCCACGAGAACATCGTCGATCCTGGACGGACGACCCCACGCGAGTCGGCCCTGTTCGCCGTGAACATGCTCGCGATGACCTGCGGCGGGCGCACCTATACCGAGGCCGAGCTTCATGCCTGGGGTACCGATGCCGGTTTCACGCCCCTTCCTGGCCGACGCATCGACGCGCGTTCCTTCCTCGTCGTCCTCGCCCGGCCTCTCTGAGCTTCTTGCCGGCGACGTGTCAGGAGCCGGACTGGCGGACACCAGCTTGCGCGACCCACACGAAGGATCGGACAAGGCCCTCCAAGCCGTCGGGAAGGCCGGCGAATCTCATGAGAACTGCTATATTGGCGTGCCGCGATCTTCCGGCTTTTCCGCGGGAAACGGTGTCGCCCGCCTCGTAAGGACTGGGGCCTGACAGTGCTTCTCGCTGCAGGATTCACACCAGTGAACAAAGACAAAACAGAGGCCTTGGCGGCTCCCAGAGCGTCGGCCGACCTCAACCCGCGCCGCGACGCACCTCTCGATTTCCCAGATCGAGACTTCGGGGAGTTAGCCCCAGCGGACTACGGGATTCTTGGCTTCATGGCCGGGCTCGAAGTGCACCAGCAGCTCCTGACGCAGAGCAAGCTCTTCTGCCGCTGTCCAGCCGGCGTCAAGGCCACCCAAGTTGACGCTGAGGTCCTGCGTCACATGCGCCCCACGCTGAGCGAGCTTGGCGAGTACGATGGCACGGCGCTAATGGAGTTCAAAACCCACAAAGAGATCGTCTACCGCCTCGACCGCCACACGGTCTGCACCTACGAGATCGACGACACGCCTCCGTTCCAAATAGACGATCAAGCGGTGAAGACCGCCATCGAGGCTTGCCGCCTCTTCGGCGCGAAGCTCGTCTCCGAGCTGCATGTCATGCGCAAGCAATACCTCGACGGCTCGATCCCGACGGGCTTCCAGCGCACGACCATGGTCGGTATCGGCGGCGAGATTCCCTTCTCGTCGAGCGAGCTCGGGGCTGAACGCACGCTGCGCATCCGTCAGCTCTCACTCGAGGAGGACTCCTGCCGAGAGATCTCGGACCTCGGGCACCGCATCATCTACCAACCCGACCGTCTCGGCATCCCCCTGATCGAGACGGTGACCGAGCCCGACCTGTTGACCCCCCTCGATGTCGCGGCCGGCGGACGGCTGCTCGCGCAGCTTGCGCGCGCGACGGGCAAG
The DNA here is from genome assembly GCA_964432135.1 of uncultured Acidobacteriota bacterium. Taxonomy (GTDB): domain Bacteria; phylum Acidobacteriota; class Polarisedimenticolia; order J045; family J045; genus JANTFM01. The sequence continues at coordinate 659 of CAYSMT010000073.1, read as the reverse complement.
GTCCGGCGTGGTGCTGGCGCCGCGCGGCAAGATGTCAACGTCTCGGTAGCCGGCGGACGCCGTGTCGAAATCAAGGGCGTCGATAATCACCGCGGTCTACCGCGCCTCGTCCACATCGAGGCCTACCGCCAGCTCAACCTGCTGCGCATTCAGGCTGAGCTCCAACGACGAGGTGTGACACGAGAGCTGTTCAAGATCCCGCCACAGGGACGCCACAACACGCCTCCTTGGGAGCAGACGGAACTGGTGATCGACGCTCGACGGATTTTGCGGCGCTCGGTCTATCCTCCGATCCAGGAGGCGCTCAAGCGTAAGGAAATGATCTGCGCCGTGCGCTTGCCCGGTTTCCGCCACCTCCTTGCCCACCGCACACAACCTGGCATCACCTTCGCGCGGGAGATCCGCGGACGCGTCCGCGTCATCGCCTGTCTGACGGCACGCCCCTTCATGATCCATTCCGATGTCGAGGATTATGGCCTGAATGCCGGCGCATGGCGGCAGCTTCGCGCGGCTCTCAAGGCCGATGGCAGCGATGCCATCGTTGTCCTCTGGGGCGCTCGCGTGGACGCCGCGACAGCAGCACGAGAGGTTCTCGCGCGCGGGGCAGAGGCTCTCGAGGGTGTGCCTGCCGAAACGCGCCAGTCCTACCCCGACGGCAC
>CAYSMT010000072.1:0-9365 GCA_964432135.1 uncultured Acidobacteriota bacterium | reverse complement strand
CTCGCTTCGAGCGTTCATGCATAATGCGGGTGGAACAGGCCACGAGGCTGAACCCCCTCTGTGTCCGCGTCCTTCCCAGGAAATCGTTCGCAGTCGAGGGTTCCGGGGATCGTGCGGAATGAGGCATCGAATTTGAAAAGGACTGGCACACGTCCTGGCGGGCCCGTCATCGGTGAAGCGTTGGCGAGTCGACGGAGCTTCTGGCGAACTCACCTGCTCTGGCCAGCGGCGGCTTGGGTCGTTGGCATTGTGGTCGTCGAGACCTCGCACGTCGATTTCGTCATCGGAGATCTCTTTTACGACTTCGAGACGGGGGTGTGGCCTTACCATCACCATTGGCTCACTGAGGCTGTGATTCACGAGGGTGGGCGGGACTTCGTCGTGCTCATCGCTTTGAGTGTCGTGGTTGCCCTCGCGGGTTCTTTCTTGTTGCGGCGGCTCACGCCTTATCGCAAGGGTTTCGCCTATCTGTTCCTGGCGATGCTCGTGAGCATCGGCTTCGTTGCGCTAGGCAAACAATTGACCCACATCGATTGTCCGTGGTCACTTGTGCGATACGGCGGCGATCGACCCTATATCGGACTCTTTGAGGCGCGTCCTGGAGAGTTACCGCCGGGGCAGTGCTTCCCTTCGGGGCACGCGTCGGGCGGCTTCGCGATGCTGGCCTTCTACTTTTTTCTCCGCCGCTACGCCCCGCGATGGCGCATGCTCGGCTTGACCGCGGGATTGACCCTTGGCGGAGTCTATGGTGTGGCTCAGCAGGCTCGCGGTGCGCACTTTGTATCGCATGATCTCTGGACCGTCGGTCTGGTCTGGTTCTCCTGCCTTGGGCTCTATTTGCTATTCTTCGCGGGTGAGGAGGGGTTTTGGGGATGAAGAAGATGAGAAGCGACGGGTCGTCCCGAGCTCTCTCTCGTTGGCTCGGTATGAGCCGCTTCAATCTTGTCGCGATTGTCTTTGTACTCCATGTCGTCGTCTTTGCTTTGACGCGTCTCGGGCTGATGATCAAGAGTTGGGATGAGATCTCGCCAGGTATCAGTGGTGTTATGGCGATCTTCGCCGTCGGCCTGATCTACGACCTGGCTTTGAGCAGCTATGTTGCAATCCCCTTCGTGTTATACCTCATCGCCGTGCCTCGAAGTGTTTTCAAGTGGCGCCTTCATCGCTGGTTCGTCTATGTTGCGTTCCTCCTCTACGGCTACGGTTTGTTTTTCACGCAGGTCGCGGAATGGCTCTTCTGGGAAGAGTTTGGTGTGCGTTTTAACTTTATCTCGGTGGATTACTTGATCTATCGGCGTGAAGTGGCGGACAACATCGCGCAGTCCTATCCACTGGGCCTGTTCTTTGGAAGCATGCTGGTGGCAACTGTCGTCGTCTCGCTGCTGATCCGCGGATCGGTCAAGAAGGCTGTGCGCGCTGACGAAGCCTTCGGACGTCGAGTTGCCATCGGCATGCTTCTCCTGTGTCTGCCGCTTTTCGCCTACTTCACTGTGGGACAGTCGCTGCAAGATATTTCGGACAACCGCTATGAGAATGAGCTTGCGGCGAACGGCATCTACCAGTTCTTTCACGCTTTCAAGGCGAACGAGCTGAATTACGACACCTTCTACGCTACGCTGCCGGAAGAGACTGTGGCCCTACGCTTGCGTCGTCTTGTTGGCAGTGGAGGTGCCACCTTCATCGGACAGGACCCCTTCGATCTGCGACGCCGGATACCTGGAGCAAAGAAGGGCGGACGACGACTGAATATCATCCTGGTCTCGGTCGAAAGCCTGAGCGCGAAGTACCTCGACTTCTTCGGCAACGGCAAGGGAATCACGCCCTATCTCGATGAACTGGTAGGGGATGCGCTCTTCTTTACGAACTTCTATGCGACGGGAACACGCACCGCCCGTGGGCTTGAGTCGATCACTCTCTCGGTGCCCCCAACACCGGGGCGCTCGTTGCTCAAGCGTCCGGAGAACACGGGTTTGTTCTGCCTGGGCAGCGTCTTCCAGGATATGGGATACGACACGAAGTTCCTCTACGGTGGTCGGGGATACTTCGACAACATGAACACCTTCTTCTCTCGTAACGGTTACGGTGTTGTCGATATTTCCGACGTTCCCAAAAAGCAAATTAGCTTTGAAAACGCGTGGGGTATGGCAGACGAGGACCTTTTTCGCCGGACGATAATCGAGGCGGATGTGGACTATGCGAAGGGTCAGCCCTTCTTCTTCCAGGTGATGACGACTTCGAATCATAGGCCTTACACCTATCCTGAGGGACGTATCGATATTCCATCGGGAACGGGGCGGTCCGGAGCAGTTAAGTACGCGGACTATGCGCTGCATTTCCTGCTGGAGAAGTCACGATCCCATCCCTGGTTCGCTGACACGGTCTTTGTCATTGTGGCCGATCACTGCGCTGGAAGCGCGGGACGCGTTCAGCTACCTATCTTTCGCTACCACATTCCACTTTTCATCTATGCGCCCCATCATGTCGCGCCGCGCAAGATCGACACTCTCGCTTCACAAATCGACATTGCGCCGACGCTGCTCGGCCTGCTGGGATTGCCCCACGAGAGCCGCTTCTTCGGCCGAGACATCCTGCGGATGGCTCCTGGGGAGGGGCGAGCTCTGATCGGCAATTACCAGCGTCTAGGGTTGTACCGGAGGGGAAAACTGGCGTATCTCTCGCCTAAGCAGCGCATAGACATCGTGGATGATCCCCTTGGTACGGCGGCCGCGCGTCAGGAGATCCGTCCGGAGGATAGAGAGCTCGTCGATGATACGATTTCTTACTACCAGGGTGCGAGCGAGATATTCGATCGGCATCTGTACGATCGCTAACACCTTCGGGCTGCTAATGCAGCGGAAAGTCGGGTCCCGAGTTCGGGTGCAAGGGTTGGGATGGTTCGGCCAGCACGCTGAGACGGTGCGCAGTTGGGGAATCAGAAGATGCAGATTGTGTTGTTCAGGCATGGGATCGCGATCGATCGGAGAGCTCCGGACGGCCCACCGGAGTTTGAGCGTGCCTTGACCGCACGGGGCATGCGGCGGACACGAGCTGCAGCCCGCGGGCTCGCGAAGCTGTGTGAGCCACCCGAGCTGATCATCTCCTCGCCCCTTGTGCGTGCGCGACAAACGGCGGAGCTTGTGGCAAAGGCTTTTGGTGTTGCTCCGGAAAACGTTCGCTTGAGCAAGGCGTTGCGCCCCGGGGCCGAGCCATCGGAGATCTTGCGGGAGGCGGAGAGCCTTGGCGCGACGAGCGTCTTATGCACGGGGCATGCGCCGCAGCTCGACCTCGTCTTGGCTCATGCACTGGGGGTCGGCGGCGTGATTATCACGCGCCTGCGTAAGGCCGGCGCCGCGTGCTTTGAGTGGGAGCGCGCTACGATGGGTCAGCTCACTTGGCTGCTCGAGCCGAAGGTGCTGCGACGTCTATAGAATGATGCCGTCAAAATGTATCGCAGAGAGCTTCTTGGGTCAGGCGCAACTTGTCGAGGCGCAGGGCGCTGAGTGTGCCGCCATAGACACAGCCCGTATCGATGCTGATAGCTCGTTTGCTCGCGTGGTATCCGAGCGCGGCCCAGTGGCCGGTGATGACCGTTGTTTTGCGGAAGCTCTCATCGAGTAATTTGTACCATGGCGCACAGCCCTGCGGTGCTTCGTCGGGCGATCCGGCGAAGGCGATTTGAGTCAGATCCTTGTTGCGGAACAAACGCGCGCGGGTCAGCACGCGGATGGCTGCGCATGCGCGGTCCTGTCCGCGGAGCGTTTCGCTCCAGTCTGCCGGATTCTTGTCATGAAGCGCATCGATCAGGTCATTACCGCGCTTGTCGCGTAGTCGTGCTTCCGCTTTGTCGGAGAGTTCGAGGGTCTCGTCGAGAGTCCATGCCGGATGCACGCCTGCATGGACGATTAGAAGCTGCTCGCTTTGGATGACCAACGGCCAACTCCGGACCCAGCGAAGGAGCTTATCAGCGTCTCGGGCATCGAGAAGCTCGTCGAAGGTATCGGTCTTTTTGTCGCTGCGATGCCCGCGAGCTCTGCCGAGGAGATGGAGCTCGTGGTTGCCGAGAACGGGTGTCACGATGTCTTTGTGGTCGAAAGCCCAGCGCAACATGTCGAGCGAGCGCGGCCCGCGATTGACGAGGTCGCCGACGAAGTACAGCTCATCTCTCGACCGCTTGAAATCGATGCGACTGAGCAGCTTCCGAAAGGTACGGAAGCAGCCGTGGACATCTCCGATCAGATAGGTGGCCATCGCCGGAATAAGGTACCATCGCTGGCGGGACGTGCCACGGAGCTTTGATGTCAAGAATCAAGAACGGGGTTCTCGAGACGATCGGATCGACGCCGATGGTACGTCTGCGGCGGATGTCCGAACGTTTCGGCGTGGAGATCTGTGCAAAGGTCGAGATGTTCAACCCCGGCGGAAGCATCAAAGACCGCTTGGGCGTGGCGCTCATCGAAGCCGCAGAGGCGAGCGGGGAGCTGCTGCCTGGTGGCACGGTTGTCGAGGCGACGGCGGGAAACACCGGGATTGGCCTCGCGCTCGCCGCGGCCGTCAAGGGCTACCGCTGCGTATTCGTCATGCCCGACAAGATGAGCGCGGGCAAGGCGGCGTTGCTTGAGGCCTATGGCGCGGAGGTTGTGTGGGCGCCAACGGTGAACGTTAGCCATCCGGAGCACTACATTCGTGTTGCTCGGCGCATCGCGAGGGAAAAAACGGGCGGGTGGTTGGCCAACCAGTTCGACAACCCGGTGAACGTGCGCGCGCACTACGAGGGTACCGGTCCCGAGATCTGGGAAGATACCGGTGGCGCACTCGACGCCTTTGTTGCCGGCATGGGGACGACGGGTACGGTGACTGGCGCCGGTCGCTTTCTGAAGGAGAAGAAGCCTTCATTGAGGGTTGTTGTGGCGGATCCCATGGGCTCGGTTTTTGGGGGAGGGCCCCCGGGGGTCTACCTCGTCGAAGGTATCGGCAACGATCACGATCCTGGCATCTACGACGCCTCCGTCGTGGACGAGTTCATCTATGTCGAGGACAAGGATGCCTTCCGCGCCGCGCGTCGCCTGACCCGCGAGGAGGGTTTGTTCGTCGGGGGATCGTCTGGTACGGCTCTCGTGGCTGTGGAGCACATCGCCGCGGACATGGAGCCCGGTCAGCGCATCGTCGTCATGCTGCCGGACAGCGGACGAAACTACCTCGCTAAGCTCTACAACGACGATTGGATGCGCGCGCGGGGTTTTCTCGAGGAGGAGGGCTAGCGTAAGAGGGAGATCTCGCGACTTTGCCGAGGCGCTTTCCGGTCCGACTGGCATGATGCGTTCGGTGTCGCCGATCGTGGTCACGCGGCATCCAGGACCGCAATCGTTTTCGCTCAGCAAAGACCCTCGGATACCGAGCTCGGATTTTTGAGAGGAGGTTTTGGAGGCAACATGAAGTTTGCGACGAAGACGATTCACGCGGGGCAGGGAGCGGATGAACGGACGGGAGCTGTCAACGTGCCCGTTTGGCTGAGCACGACCTTCAAGCAGGATGGCATTGGCAATTTCCGTGAGGGATATGAGTACTCGCGTACCGGCAATCCTTCACGTCGTTCACTTGAACAGACACTTGCTCGTCTCGAGTCCGCCCGTTTCGGGCTGTGCTTTGCCTCGGGGTCGGCCGCGACGGCGGCTGTCGTCAACATGCTCGATCCTGGGGATGAGCTGCTGACGACCATCGACGTCTATGGCGGAACCTACCGGCTTTTTCGTGACGTCTTCAGCCGCTATGGGGTGAGCTTTCGTTTCCTGGATACGGCCGATGCGGGTGAGATCCTCGCGGCGGTGACGCCCCGAACGCGGATGATCTGGGTTGAGACACCGACGAATCCGTTGCTGAATATCCATGATATTCGCCACCTCGCGTGGAACAAGCACGAGAAGGTTCTGCTCGTCGTGGACAACACCTTCGCGACCCCTTGCTTTCAACGTCCCTTGGAGCTTGGTGCGGATCTCGTGGTGCATTCCGTAACAAAGTACCTCGCAGGGCACAGTGATGTTGTTGGCGGGGCGGTGCTGACCAGCGACGAGGCCTTGCGCGAAAAGATCGCGTTCTATCAGAACGCGGCCGGAGGTGTTCCCGCGCCCTTCGATTGTTACCTCGTACAGCGGGGTATCAAAACCCTCGACTTACGGATGCGTCGTCATCACGACAACGCGATGCGTGTCGCAGAACGCCTCGTGACCCATTCCGCCGTGGAAGGTGTGTTCTTCCCCGGCTTGGCTTCGCACCCCGGGCACGAGTTGGCCAAGCGGCAGATGAGCGGTTGGTCGGGGATGGTCTCGTTCTCCGTCAAAGGTGGTCGACCGGCTGTAAACCGCTTCTGCGAGCACCTGCGCCTGTTTACCCTGGCAGAGAGCCTTGGTGGAGTCGAGTCGCTGGTTTGCCATCCCTTCACGATGACCCACGCCACGATCCCCGCAGCGGAGAAGGAGCGTATCGGGATCACTGAGAGCCTGATACGCCTTTCCGTCGGTGTCGAAGATGTCAGCGACCTGATTGCCGAGCTTGAACACGCGCTTGAATAGGTGAAGGGTGTTGGCCGGTCTTCCCTGGTTACTCGGGCCTCGAGCGCTAGCGCATAGATGGTGAGGTGAGTCCAAAACGGTGCGGACCTTCCCGCAACCCCGTGGTTAGGTTAGGGATCCCCCCTCTCTTCCCGCATCCGGGACGAGGTTGCTGCCGGCTTTTTCCCTTCCCCCACTTTCCGCGCTTTTCTGGAGCCATGCCCCCCCAAGGACACCGCACCCGCAGGGAGGTCCTACGCGGCTCAAAGGCCATCTCCTGGCTGGACGTGGATTATGTCGGTCTCCGGCGCAGCGGGCAGATGACCGCGCGGCAGAGGGACGTGCGGCAAAAACGGGCGTTAGATCTCGGCAAGCCGCCCCGGGGAGGGAACCGGGACCTATCGTGACAAGACCGCGATCGCGGCCTAAAGCCCAGGACAATCAGCGTGCCAGGTCAGGAGCTGGATGGGAAAAGCGCGAAAAGCGCACCGTTGAGGGCTCACCTCACATGGATTGAAGGAAGTTCTCAGGCGCGGCTGGCCTCGAAACCAAGCTCCTTGACCTTGGCGCAGATCGCCTCGATATCGAGCTGGGTTCCCGTGACGACGGCGGAGGCGTCAGCGAGGTTGACGTTGACAGTCTCCACGCCGCTCATCTCGCCAAGCGCCCGGGTGATGGAGTTGACGCAGTGATTGCAGTTCATGCCGCTAACGCTGAGGTGAATCGTATCGGACATCGTCGCCCCTCCCTCCCCAAGAGCCGTTGAGTTCGTGCCGGCGCCGCGATAGCGCCTGATGAGCGCATAGCCCAGCACGCCGAGCAGGACGAGCGCGCTGAGATTCTCAAGCCAAGCGGGGATCATCACGTGACCGGCGTGCGTGCTTGCCGGGTCGGCGGAGGAGACGACCAAGTCGAGCAGTGCGCCCGAGAGCAGTGCGGTGACGGCGACGGTGGAGACGTAGATGATGGCCGTGCGCCGGCCGAGCACCTTCCAAATCGTGGCAAAAGCTGCTGCGTTGGTTGCCGGGCCGGTCATGAGGAACACAAGTACGGCTCCAGGAGAGATGCCCTTGAGCAGGAGCGCTGCGGCGATCGGTACCGAGCCCGTGGCGCAAACATAAATCGGGATACCGATGACGAGCATCAGCACCATCGCGCCGAAACCACCGCCGAGGTAGTCCGCGAAGAGTTTCTCGGGAACGAGAGCCGCGATCAGGCCCGCGGCGAGCAGGCCAAGGAGTAACGCGCGCGCGAGGTCCTGGGGTAAGGTCACGAAACCGTAGTGAAGCGCGCGGATCATCCGTGAGCGTTGTGGCGTATTCACGCAGCACGCTTCGGTGCAGTTGCTTCCCGACTCGTTGTTTGCATCCGCGTCCTGGCCGTCTTCTCCGAGCAGTGTCACGGCGATTCCACCGAGGAGACCGCTGACCAGAGCGGCAATCGGTCGCACGATAGCGAAGATCGGGCCGAGCAGGCTGTAGGTTACGAGCAGGCTGTCGACTCCGGTTTGGGGCGTAGAGATCAGAAAGGAGGTCGAGGCGCCGCGGCTCGCCCCGTGGCGGCGCAACGATGCACCAACGGGAATGACGCCGCAGGAGCACAGAGGCAGCGGAATGCCGAAGAGCGCTGCCTTGAGGACGGGCCAGAGGCCGCGGCCACCGAGCTGTTGCTCAACGAGTTCCGGCGAGATGAACACCGAGAGCAGACCTGCGACGAAAAAGCCGAAGAGCAAGTAGGGCGCCATTTCTGCCAGAGTGCTCCAGGTTTCGATGAGGATGCTGATCAAAATATTCATCGGCGCAAAGCGCTCCTTGGCTGCATCGGCGCACCTGCTGCGAACACGCGAACAAGGGCGCGGCGCGAGAGGACATTGTTCCAGAATCAGGCGTGGCAGGCTAGTTAGCTAATCGCTCTGTCGTGTTGCTGGAGAGGGCGAAAACGAAAAAGAGGCGAGCCCTGGGGGCTCACCTCCCGAAAAGAACACCTTATATGCTTCTACAGGCTCTTGAGGAAATCATGCATGCCCTCGGGGGTTGCGGTCATAGTGTCGCGTCCCTCGTCCCAGTTGGCTGGGCAGACCTGGCCGTCATGGGCGGCCACGAACTGGAAGGCCTTGAGAGTGCGCAGCGCCTCCTGAGAGGAGCGGCCTACGGGAAGGTTGTTGATCACGGCGTGCTGGACGTTGCCCTCGGGGTCGATCAAGAACAACCCGCGTAGCGCGACACCCGCATCCTCTTCGAGGACGCCGTAGCTGAAGGCAACTTCTTTGTTGATGTCGGCGAGCAGCGGGTACTCGAGATCGCCACCGAGGCCGCCATCCTCATGCTTGGTATCGACCCAGGCCTTGTGGACGAACTGGGAGTCGACGGAGATGCCGAGCACCTGGCAGTTCTTCTCGGCGAAGAGCTTGGCATCCTTCGAGAAGGCGAGGACCTCGGTCGGGCAGACGAAGGTGAAGTCGAGTGGGTAGAAGAGCAAAAGGACCCACTTGCCCTTGTAGTCCGCGAGCGAGAAGGACTTCATTTCGCCCTTGAAGTAGCCTTGAAGCTCGAACTCGGGGGCCGGATTACCGACGACGCTGTAAGGGATGGGGATCTCGTTGGCTTCCATGTGCTTTCTCCTCTCCGCCCGATGGCGGAGTCGAATCGGGATTGAGATGGTTAGAGTTGTCCGGTGAAGGTGCGAACAAACATTCTACCCTTTCCTGCCGGCCAAACCAGCCGCGACTGCTGTGGCCGGACCGTTCAGCGGGAGTTTGCGGAGTTGGGACGCGCGAGCTTTTCGAAGCGGTCGGCCAAACGAGCGGCCTCCACAGGATCA